>CAZCXB010000085.1:0-5943 GCA_964502485.1 uncultured Muribaculaceae bacterium
CTACATATGCTATCTGTAAAGCAGATATGCTTATTAAGGGTGAGGATATTGACTCAATTATCATTAGAAAAGCTCTGCTCTATCCTCCCGTGAATGGTGGTAGAATGAGACTCTCAAACGGAGAGATAAGCTCTTCCGAATCCACATTGAATTACGGTGAGAGCTTTACTCTCCAAGGCAATAGAGAGAGAGTAAATCTAAGCTATATCTCACTTCCATTATTAGAGGGGATTGCCATAAGGGTTCAATTTGAGATTGACCTCTTCTATCAGGGAGAGAGATCTCTGCGAAAGCTCTTCAATGCTACCCTCCCCTCACCCCGTGGTGGATTCAGAGGTGGATACAGATACAGTTACAAGGCAACTGCATCAGAAAATGAGATGCTCTTCAATATGGCAACTGTTAACGAGTGGATATATGAAGCACCTGTAAATATAGATATAAGTAAAGTAAAAACATATGAATAAGCTACTTATAACTCTTATATGCATGTGCTTCTCTATACACTCCAATGCTCAAAAATATAGTATAGGATCAAATCTGGCAGGGATTGCAGTGGGGAGCCTCAATATTGAGGCCTCCCTTGCACTCTCTCATAAGCTCTCTCTTCATCTGCCTGTTATGTGGTCTCCTTTTACTTTTAGGGATAATATCAAACTTAGACATCTTGCTCTCTTGCCCGGAATAAGAGTGTGGAACTGGCATGTCTTTTCCGGTCTCTACACAGCTCTCAACGCTTCCTATATAAGATATAACGGTGGAGTGAGAGAGAGACGGTATGACGGAAGAGCTGTTGGTATATCTCTATCAGCAGGGTACAGCAAGATGTTATCAAGAAGATGGAACCTTGAGATTGAGGCGGGTGCAGGTCTGTTTCATACAGAACACGATATCTTCGTCAGGGAGGTGTGTGGGGAGTACTTAGAGAGCTCACGCCAATTAAGAGTACTCCCATCAAGAGCCTCATTGAACCTCATCTTTATACTTTAATCAAATTTAAATGTTAAAAAACTGTATAACAGGCACTCTATTGCTATTGATGATTATCTCCTGCAACAACTCTCTTTACAAAATAAGGGGAGAGAGGGTAGTTCCTGTTATCTCTCATGCAAACTACGACGATACAGGATACTCTTTAAAGTACAGGTCAGAGGAGAGTGCTGTTTCAAAATCGTTTACATATACAAGATCTGACGGTAAAGAGATAATAATAAATGAGGCGATAAAGGATGAGGAGAGTGGAGAGATGGTAAGGCTAAGACACCTTGACGAGGTTTTTGTATCAGCAAAATCGAGAAATATATCAGAACGTGACGGGATTATTAAACTCGATTTTATGGTCAGAATACCTGAGTCGCTTCAGAAGAGTGATTGGCAGACATCTCTTCTTCCTGTACTTTCGCGAGGAGAGGACACAATTCATCTTAAGAAGATTATACTTACCGGATATGGATTCAAGAGGGCTCAGGAGAGGGGGTACAGAAGATATGAGAGGTTTTTAAGATCAATAATCCCCGACGATGCCGATTTTATGGAGGTATTCACTGACCTTCCTAATCTTGCCATATTTCTTGAGAGAAATCTGCCTCAGTCAAAAATCATCTCCGGAATTGAGAATGACACCATTATGACACATTTCGGAATCAGTGAGAAGAGAATCCTTGAGCAGTACATCAAAACATGGTTGATTGAGAGAAACAACCGCAAGAGGTCGGAGATAGGTGAGGTCTTCTCGAAATATGTAAGGCACCCCTATCTCGTTAATGCACGTCTCGACTCTGTAATCAAGATGGTTAACGGTGACTTTGCCTACCACTACTCTCAAGAGCTGCTTACAAGTGAGAGTTCAAAGAGGATTTCCCTAAATGTTTTTGGAGAGGTGAGGGATATATGGGGGAGCTCTGTTACCCTTCCATCTTCTGACACACTCACCTACTATGTATCCTCTATGCTCAACTTTACAGATACAACAAAAAGGTATAAAAAAGAGATTGTTGAGAGGCGGGTTACTGAATCATCCGCTTTTAGAGTTCTTTTTAGGGCAGGTAGTTCATATTTGAATAGAGATGACCAAATTAATGAGGCTGAACAGAAAAGAATGAGGGATTATCTGGAACAAATCTATTATAAAGATACCTACAACATTGATTCGCTTACTATTAAGGCATATTCCTCTCCGGAGGGCTCATTGCCGTTAAATATTCGGCTTGCAAATGAGAGGGGTTCGGCAATTTTCCGATATATATCTCACTTTTTTGACTCTCTTACACCACAAGGGGGCGAAGGGAGGCTCAACATTATTGTAAGAGGTGGTGGCGAAGATTGGGAGAGTCTGGCATGTGTGATAAAAAGTGACACAATAATACAAAACAGAGAGGCAATTCTTGAGTGCTTCTCTATTATCAACCCGGATCAACGGGAGCTGAAGATCTCCCGTTTCAGGGATGATTACAGATATCTTAAAGATAGCATCTACCCTACTCTTAGAAGAGTAGTTCTCAGCTTCAATCTCTCAAGACGCGATATGGTGAGGGATACTATCCACACTACAATTGAGGATACTATCTACACCAAAGGTGTTAAGCTTTTAGAGAAGAGAAGATACAGGGAGGCCCTTGAGATTCTGAGAGAATACAGGGACATAAACAGTGTAATTGCATCACTGTCACTTGGTATGGTGAAGAGTGCTTCAGAGATTTTAAACACTCTTCCGGCAACAGCTCAGGTGGTCTATCTTAAAGCAATTATCTGCTCCAGGGAGGGAGACGAAGAGGGGGCAGTAAGATATTTTCTTCAATCGAAGGATCTGAATCCATCTATGGGGTACAGAGGTGTTTTAGATCCGGAGATATCATATCTGATAAAGAGATACAATCTAAATATGGAGGGCGATGAATGAAGAGGTTGAGATATGTATATATTATTATAATCCTTACGATGGTAAGTCAGCTCTACTGCAGTAAGGAGTATTCACAAAACCCCGGTGATTTATCTAAAGGGGATAGTGTGAATGTAAACAGGAGGATTACTGCTGGGGACGAAGAGAGAAGGATAAAACTAAAGATCGAGTTAAGTTCTGTAAAGCAGACAAAGAGCAGAGAGGTTAACGAGATTATAAACAGCATTGAGATACTTGTATATGACTCAACAGGAGCTCTGAGGAGCAGGGGATCCTTCTCTGACATTAACGATATATGGGCTGTCGTCCCTAATGGTCAAGTAACTATTGCTGCAATTACAAACTCAAACGAAAGCGATTTTTCCCGCTTTATTGATCTGGACTCTCTCAATAAGGCCTCAACTAACGATATGTTTGGAGCGGGGAACAGAGTTATCTACTCCGGAAAAAAAGAGTTGTACGTTAATAACCAACTTACATCTGCCACTTTGCCTCTTAAAAGGGTTATAGCAAAGGTAACGGTTGTCTTTGATAAACATTACCTGAGTCCCGGTATCACTATAGATGTAACCAAGGTTCAGTTGAAAAACGTCCCTCTCTCCGTTTTATATCTTGGGGAGAACAGACCGGATGAGGAGGGCATCAGCACCTATGGAGATTATATCACACAAAACACACAGCCGTTAAATCACGAAACAGCATCTCCCCTCTATATGTTTGAAAACCTAAGGGGAATTATCGGGGAGAATAGTACTCCATCATTAAAATCTCCCGGAGCAGGAGATAATCTATGCTCATATCTCGAGATTACTGCAGAGTACAGCAGTCCTGCTAAGAGAGGTACAATAATCTACAGAAGTTATCTTGGAGAGAATAACACCAATAACTTTAATGTATTCAGAGAGACACACTACAAGGAGAGTGTAAGGTTTAACGGAACGTCAATCAACGAAATCTCGTGGAGGGTAGATATCAGTAATCTGGTTGATATAACTTATCATATAAGTACATCGGCATCACCTGCAGATGGCGGAATAGTTTATGGAACAGGCAACTACTACTATGGATACTACCCATCACTTCTTGCTGTAGCAGCAGAGAACTTCCGCTTTTCCGGTTGGTCTCCCCCAATGGCTCCTGTGACGGAGAACAGACACTATACAGCAATATTTGAGTATGTACCACCTTATATAAATGTCACCTCTATCTCTTTATCTGAATCTATGCATACGCTATATAGTGGAGATTCATATCAGTTGACATCAATTATTAACCCTCATGATGCTACCGACAAGAGGGTTACATGGAGCTCCTCTGCATCTGATGTTGTAGAGACAGATAATACAGGAATGATAACCGGGTTAAAAGCTGGCACATCAATAATAACAGCGACCTCTATATGCGGAGGGCATATTGCAGGTTGTAATGTAATTGTGGTTGACATTGAACCGCCTTCTGTCCCTGTCACCGGAATTACTCTTGACAAAAGCAGTATAACCCTTACCGAAGGAGGTTATCAATCTGTAATAACTGCAACAATACACCCTTCAAATGCAACTAACCAAGAGGTGATATGGGGCACATCACAAGGGTTTGTGGCAACAGTCAGCAACGGAGTTGTCACATCGGGCTCTGTTGGAGATGCAGTAATAACTGCAACTACATCTGACGGAGGTTTTACCTCTAACTGCAATATAAGTGTAATTCCTGTTCATATCCCGGTAACCTCCATAAATTTAAGCTCTTCCCATATTAAAATGGATATAAATGAGAAGTACACTCTTACAGCAACGCTCTATCCTTATAATGCAACAAACAAATCTGTAGAGTGGATATCATCAGATAGTATGGTTGCCTCAATTGATCCTGTTACCGGAGAGATAACTGCCAAAACAATCGGTGTCACAGTGATAACTGCAAGAAGTGTAGATGGCAATCATACTGCTCAGTGTGTTGTAAATGTCTACTCACCACTGTTTATTGAGACAGCTGTTCATGAGATGCTTACATACGACAGCTATACAAGTGAGATAATATCAGCCGAGCTGATTCTATATGCAAGGGTTGCTATGGATAGACCATCAAACATGTCTATAGTCAACTCTATCAGTCCGTTTGTCAATTTGACAGTTAACTATAGCTACACATCAGGTGGTTCACTCTTCTCCGGCACCACGACTCTCTTCCTCAATACAATTAATAACAATGACTCCCCATGGATATATGTAACAGGAATTACCGAGTTATTCAGCTTCCACCCTCCACTGAGTGGGAGTCAGATTAGTGAAGCAATTGGTTCATTCACATATAGTGTGCTGCCGGGTAGTGTTTACACATCAATCTATCATATAACCTGGTAAAAAATCAAAATAGTTATAGCACTAACAACTAAATACTCAATATCATGAAAAGATTATTTTTATCCGCTGCATTGATCATTACAGGTTTGACATCCTGTCAAAAGGGGGAGAAGATTGACCCTCCGGGATGGGTTGCACTCTCCTTTACCTCGAACCCATCTTCAAACTACCTTTTGTATATGAACGACCCTCATGTAAATCTTACGCTTCCACCCCTTATTAACAGTCAAAATGTATCATTCACAAATGGCATGTGTTACCTGAATGGTAACACATATGTTATGGTCGGACACAATTGGGGTGAGATAGAGGTTATACTCTATATTTTCCGAAACGGGACATTGGAACGGGAGATTAGAGTTGCACCGCTTAAAGATATTGAGGGTGCACATGATAACCAAATAAAGAGGTTCAATCTTAGTTTTGATGCATCTCCGGGCGAGTACACCTTTTCGGCAGCCTCATCATATAACGGAGAGATAACCCCTCTTTATACTCATACGCTTCACGGAACTCAAAACAGAATGGTTGTGAGATGATACCTTGGCAAGGGTTGTGGACAAAAAATAACCTTGTCAATGTTTGTGGCGACTTCGCGCAGGGCAAAAAATAACCTTGTCAAAAAAAATAACCTTGTCAACGTTTGTGGCGACTTCGCGCAGGGCAAAAAAATAACCTTGTCAA
>CAZCXB010000085.1:6043-8665 GCA_964502485.1 uncultured Muribaculaceae bacterium
CGACTTCGCGCAGGGCAAAAAAATAACCTTGTCAACGTTTGTGGCGACTTCGCGCCACAAACGTTGACAAGGATTATTTTTGCAATGGAGATTATTCCGGACTTATTGCACTAACCGGACATACATCTGCACAAGTACCACAGTCAGTACAAATGTTTGGATCAATTACATAGATATCGCCAGGAGTGATAGCCTCAACCGGGCATTCGTCAATACAAGATCCACAAGCAGTGCAGTCTTCAGAAATTTTGTAAGCCATTATAACTAAATTTTTAATTGGTTTGATTGTTGCAAAGATATATATTTGGTTTAATAGAACAAATACATATTGTATCTTTGCACTAATAATCTCAAAATTGTTATCATGAATATGAGAAGCTATATCTTACAAAAAGCAGCTGTTTTCGCTCTTACTTTACTCTGCTCTGCCATGCTGGTTGCTCAGCCACGCACAGTTGAATTCAACAAAACAGTTCACGATTTCGGAGATATTATGCTCAATTCCGGACATCACAAATACACCTTTACTTTCAAAAACATAAGCAAGCAACCTGTTGTTGTTCAAACAGTAATCTCATCGTGTGGATGTACTACTCCGGTTTGGACAAAAAGTCCTGTAATGCCGGGGAACAGTGGCAAGCTGGAGGTCACCTTTTTAAATGACCAAGGCCCCTTCCCTTTTGACAAATCCCTTACTGTCTATCTAACAGGGGAGCCAAGACCTATTACCCTAAGAATAAAAGGGGTTGTCCACGACAAGCCGAAATCCTTAAAACAGCTCTTTCCGGAAAATTTCGGAGGGATCTCATTAAGAAGCTCCCTCACCGATTTTGGCAACATAGCTCAAGGAGATATTAAAACAGAGGTGATAGAGGTGGCCAACACCTCCGGAAGAGCAATTGATGCAGGGTTTATAAGCAAATCAAAAGGGTTGTCACTCGTAGTAAATCCTTCAAAAATCCCTGCCGGAGGTAAAGCAGAACTAAGTATCACCCTCAACACCAAAGAGGAGATAAAATGGGGGTCGGCAGTTTATAGATATTCAGCAGTGGTTAATGGCAGAGAGGTACCAGAAAGTGAACTTAGGGTAACAGCCAATATAAGAGACAACTTCTCCTCTCTCACAAAAGAGGAGACCGAGAGTGCTCCTGTGCCGATGGCAAACTCCAGTTCGTTTGATTTTGGGAGGGTCACACAGGGAGAGGTTGTCAACACAAGTTTCAAAATACGAAATCTTGGTAGAAGAGATCTTGTTATATATAAGATAGATACAACAGATGAAACTATTACTGCAAAGTATCCGTCAAAAATAGCACCGGGAGCAACAGGTGTGGTTGATGTAAGGTTAGAGTTATCCGGAAGTCCGGGCGAGAGGGGGCACATTCTCTCTTTGATAACAAACTCCCCTTCAAGACCTGTTATGAATCTTATAATAACAGGTATCATTTTAAAAAAGTAGCGTAAGAGATGCGGGATAATAAATTTGAGAGTGCCCTTAATGTAAATAAAGGTGTTGAACAGCCACCGGCTGTAAATCCATATATAGGAAATTTCTATAAAGACAAAAGAGTAACTATTCTTACTGTAGAAGAGTACCTTAATGGTCTACTAAAGGGGAATACCACTATACTTAGTCAGGCTATTACTCTAATCGAGAGCTCTAAGCCGGAGCATAAGATAATTGCTCAAAAATTAATTGCCCAAGCTCTTCCACACGTTGTCAAGTCAAGAAGGATAGGGATCACAGGAGTGCCGGGAGCGGGAAAGAGCACCTTTATCGAGGCCTTCGGTTCTATGATAACAGCAGGAGGACACAAGCTTGCGGTTTTGGCAATTGATCCCAGCAGTGAGAGAACAGGCGGGAGCATTCTTGGAGATAAAACCAGGATGGAGACACTTTGCAACGATCCAAATGTATTTATCCGTCCAAGTCCAAGCAGCGGATCTCTTGGAGGAGTTGCAAGAAAGACAAGGGAGAGTATAATTCTTTGCGAAGCAGCGGGTTTTGATACAATTTTCATTGAGACCGTAGGTGTAGGCCAGTCTGAGACAGCCGTTCACTCTATGAGCGATCTCTTTCTTCTTCTGATGCTTGCAGGTGCCGGAGATGAGCTTCAGGGGATGAAGAGGGGTATAATGGAGATGTCTGACATAATAGCAATCACAAAAGCAGACGGAAACAACAAAGATAAGGCAACACTTGCAAGAGCACTTTACAGTAATGCTCTGCATCTCTTCCCGAAATCTGATTCCGGCTGGACACCATCTGCTCTCACCACATCAGCAGTTACAAGGGAGGGGCTTGGAGAGGTTCTGGAAATGATCAATCAATACTTTTCAATAACAGAGAGTAATGGATTTTATGATAGAAAAAGGAGAGAGCAGTCACGCTACTGGATGTATGAGACAATCAACGAAGAGCTCGTGGGAAGATTCTTCGAGAGCCCATCTGTAACTGAGAAGAGGGGTATCTATGAGGAGATGGTTTTAAACGGTAAGATAAGCTCCTTTGCAGCAGCTTATGATCTGATAAAAATTTATGAGGATAATAAAAACAATCATGATAACAATATCTAACAGATGAATACAATACTTGAAGCCCTCAAAAACAGCGTACTAATA
>CAZCXB010000086.1:0-8463 GCA_964502485.1 uncultured Muribaculaceae bacterium
GTTAATCTGCCCTTATGACTAATATTATTACAAAAGGTTTAAATTATCTGCAAAGAATTAGTAAATTTGCGGTTTATTTTTGGCAACATTCAATTAATATAAACAGATATGGCAGAAAAACTATTTTCTGAGTTTAAGCCTGTTTCCACGTCGCAGTGGGAAGAGGTAATCAACAAGGACCTCAAAGGGGCCGACTACCAAAAGAGGCTCGTATGGAGAACAACGGAGGGGTTTTCGGTTCGCCCTTACTACCGTGCAGAAGATCTTGATAATCTAAAACATATGGGGAGCAATCCGGCTGACTTCCCCTATGTTCGCGGAACAGAGAGTGGAAACAACTGGCTTGTTCGTCAAGGTTACTGTGCATGGGAGAGTTTTGTTAAGGCAAACGAACAAGCAATTGACGGTCTAAAGAGAGGTGTTACCTCTGTTGGTTTTTGTATCGACGGTAAGAGGGAGATCGGGGCGGAAAAAATGGCTGTTCTTCTTAAGGGCATAGGTCTGTCAAAAACAGAGGTTAACTTTGAGGGGTGCTCATGTGCTACGCCCACAATTATCGAATCATTTATCAAAGTGGTTTCGGATTCTGATGTTAAGTCAGCCGATGTAAAAGCATCTTTCGATTTTGATCCGCTTCGCCACCTCACAACATCGGGTAACTTCTGCTGCAGTGACTACAAATCTGCAATGAAGAGATCTATGGAGCTGGTTAAAGAGTATCCCGGAATCCGTGTTATAGGGGTAGAGGGATATGCATTTAATGACGCAGGATCGACTATTGTTCAGGAGCTAGGATTTGCTCTCTCTATGGGTAGTGAGTATATGAACATCCTTACAGAGATGGGATTCAGCGCAGATGAGGCAGCCTCTCGTATAAAATTTACCTTTGCCATCAGCCCTAACTACTTCCTCGAGATTGCAAAGTTTCGTGCTGCAAGATTACTATGGGCAACCATCTCTAAGGAGTATGGATCAGAGAGTGAGAGAGCTCTTAAAATCAACATGCATGCCGTTACAAGTCAATGGAATATGACTGTTTATGATGCTCACGTGAATCTTCTTCGCGGCACAACCGAGGCTATGAGTGCCGCTCTTGCCGGTGTTGACTCTCTTGAGGTTCTTCCATTTGACTACACTTTCCGTGAACCTGACGCCTTTAGCAACCGTATTGCAAAGAACACACAGATTATCCTTAAAGAGGAGTCATATTTTGATAAGATAACCGATCCGGGTGCAGGATCGTACTATATAGAGAACCTAACAGCATCTATTGCCGAACACGCATGGAAGCTCTTTATGACAACGGAGGAGAAGGGGGGATACATAAATGCCCTTAAAGAGGGCTTTATTCAAGGGGAGATAAAGTCAACATCCTCTAAAAGGGATCTTAATATTGCAACAAGAAGGGAGATATTACTGGGAACCAATCAGTACCCAAATTTCAACGAAGTAGCAGATAAAGATGTTACTCTTGATGTTGTTACAAGAGGAGCAAACTGGGAGAAGAGCGAGACTCCTATTGTTGACCCTATTGAAAAATATCGTGGCGCACAGGCATTTGAGTCTTTAAGATTTGCAACGGAGACAAGCGGAAAGAGGCCAATGGTATTTATGCTGACTTTTGGCAATCTTGCATTTTGCCGCGCCAGAGCTCAGTTTGCCTCTAACTTTTTTGCTGTTGCCGGTTTCGAAGTGGTTGATAACACACGCTTTAACACAGTAGAGGAAGGAGTTAAGGCAGCACTTGAGGCAAAAGCTGATATTATAGTTGCCTGCTCTTCGGATGACGAATATGCAGCTGCTGTTCCGGAGATTAAAAGAGTTGCACCGGACAATTCAATAATAGTTGTCGCCGGTGATCCGGCCTGCAAGGAGGAGTTAATCTCTGCCGGCATAACAAACTTTATAAGCGTTAAAAGCAACGTGCTTGAGACCCTTAAATATTATCAGACTCTCTTGGGAATTAAATAGTTAAACACAACCACATATGCGACCAAAATTTTCAGATATAAAATATAGCGGAGGTCCGGCTGCCTCCAAAGGTGCCGGTTCTACCTTTATGACTCCGGAACTTATTGGCATAAAGAGCACATACAGTGCTGCCGATCTTGAGGGAGTAGAACATCTCAACTATGCTGCGGGAATCCCGCCGTTTCTTCGCGGGCCATACAGTACAATGTACGTTATGAACCCTTGGACAGTCAGGCAGTATGCAGGTTTCTCAACAGCAGAGGAGTCAAACGCATTCTATCGCCGCAACCTGGCAGCAGGGCAAAAGGGGCTTTCGGTTGCCTTTGACCTTGCAACACACCGCGGATACGATGCAGACCACCCGCGTGTTGTAGGAGATGTAGGGAAAGCAGGAGTGAGCATCTGCAGTGTAGAGGATATGAAGGTTCTTTTTGACCAGATACCTCTAAACAAGATGTCTGTCTCGATGACTATGAATGGTGCTGTACTTCCAATACTTGCCTTCTATATTGTTGCAGGACTTGAGCAGGGTGCAAAGCTGGACGAACTCTCAGGAACAATCCAGAACGATATCCTTAAGGAGTTTATGGTAAGAAACACCTATATTTACCCTCCCGACTTCTCAATGAGAATCATCGGGGATATCTTCTCTTTCACATCCGGCCATATGCCTAAATTCAACTCTATCTCAATATCCGGTTACCATATGCAAGAGGCCGGTGCAACTTGTGATATTGAGATGGCCTATACACTTGCAGATGGGTTGGAGTATCTTCGTACAGGTATCGCTGCCGGAATGGATGTAGATCAGTTTGCTCCACGTCTCTCATTCTTCTGGGCAATCGGTATGAACCACTTTATGGAGATTGCCAAAATGCGTGCAGCCAGGATGATCTGGGCTAAACTTGTAAAACAGTTCAACCCTAAAAATCCAAAATCTATGTCTCTGAGAACTCACTCGCAGACATCTGGCTGGTCACTAACAGAGCAGGATCCATACAATAATGTGGCAAGAACCTGTATAGAGGCTATGGCTGCAACCCTTGGACACACTCAGTCTTTGCATACAAATGCTCTTGATGAGGCTATTGCATTGCCAACAGATTTCTCTGCACGTATCGCAAGAAATACCCAAATCTATATCCAGGAGGAGACTCAAATCACAAAATCACTGGACCCTTGGGCCGGCTCATACTTTGTTGAGAAGCTCACTGCAGAGATAGCAGAGAGGGCATGGAGTCATATTGAGGAGGTTGAAAAGTTGGGAGGTATGGCAAAGGCGATAGAGACCGGAATTCCAAAATTGCGTATTGAGGAGGCAGCTGCTCGCAAGCAGGCGAGAATTGATTCCGGCATAGATACAATAGTGGGTCTGAACAAACATCGTCTGGAGAAAGAGGATCCTTTGGAGATCCTTGATGTTGACAATACAAAGGTTCGTGAATCACAAATCGAAAGGCTTAATGAGCTTCGCGCAAACCGTGACGAGGCCAAGGTTAAAGCCGCTCTTGCTGCTATCACAAAAGCTGCTGCTGAGAAGAGCGGAAACTTACTTGAGCTTGCTGTTGAGGCTGCAAAGGTAAGGGCAACACTTGGTGAGATATCGGATGCTTGTGAGGCAGTTGCCGGAAGATATAAAGCAATAATTCGTATGAATACAGGTGTTTACTCAAGTGAGGTAAAGAATGATGCCGAATTTGACAAAGCAAAGAGTTTGGTTGCAGAGTTTGCAGGTAAGGAGGGACGTCAGCCTCGTGTGATGATTGCTAAACTTGGCCAGGATGGACACGACCGTGGTGCAAAAGTAGTTGCAACCGGCTACGCAGACTGCGGGTTTGATGTAGATATGGGACCACTCTTCCAGACGCCGGAAGAGGCTGCTAAACAGGCAGTAGAGAACGATGTTCACATTGTTGGAGTATCCTCTCTTGCCGCCGGCCATAAAACGCTGGTTCCACAGATAGTGAACGAACTTAAAAAGCTTGGCCGCGAAGATATTATGGTAATAGTTGGAGGCGTTATTCCTGCGCAGGACTACGACGCACTCTACAAAGCAGGTGCAGTGGCAATCTTTGGCCCGGGTACTACAATCTCATCTGCTGCTATTAAGCTTATGGAATTGCTGTTGCAAAAATTTGAGTAACCTACAAAGCATTTCGGGGCTTGCTTGTTTTATAAGCATTTAGTCTAAAAGGGCTGTCTTAATCGGGCAGCCCTTTTAACAACTGCTTCAAGGGTCCACAATCCTTGGCAAGGTCCTATTTTGCAAACGTAAGATAAAAGACCAGCACAATTGCAATTGAGATAATTAGCATATAGATAAACTGGGCAACAAGTACTCTTTTAATTGTAGATATCCATCTTCTTTTATAGAGTTTTTTGCTGCCGATTACAATATACAAGGGGAATAGAAGCATAAGCCATTTCTCCGGATTAACGCTCTTATTTGGTAGTATTAAATTTATTGCCAGTAGAATGATAAAGAGAGTAAACAGGAAAGCGTGCTGGTTAATTGCAAAAATAAAGTGACCAAGAAAAAATCTCAGGTTTTTTCTGAAGAGAAGCCAAAACATTGCAGCATAGAGCGGCATCAGTATAAATAGACTCCATGAGAATATAGAGAAGAATCTTGAGATATAGTGCTCCTTATTCTGATTAATATCGGCAGAAAATCCCTTGAAGCTACTTTTTTCGGTGTTACTTCCACTGATTGTTAACAGATTATCCATCTCTCTATTTGTAATGCTCAAAGTGTCGGAATCTGTCATAAGGCTCCACTTCTCATTAAACGTTCTGGTTGTAGAGATATTAAGCAGAAGAAAAAAGATAAAACTTATAAAGATATAGAACCGAAAAGGTGGCATATATCGTGCTCTTCTTCCTGCAGTATAATCCAATGCCATCTCCCCGGGCTTAAACAGTACAGATTTGAGCGTCTTGATAACACGAGTATCAAATGCCCACATATTTGCCATCATATCAAAGATAAGAACCTTGAAAGGGATATCTAAATCCTTGACTGATTGGCCACAATTGGAACAAAAATTTCCTTTGAATGATGTTTCACAATTCTTACAGATAACCTCTACAGATATTGAATCATCTGCACTCTCTGCCTCTTTTAACTCGATTTTGCTCATAGAGAAAATATTATAGTTCAACAACCTCAAAACAACCACGGTCAGCCATAGTAATGAATGCTCTTTTTTGGTCAGTAGAGAGGACCACATTTGAGCAGAGTTTCCCCTTAAGAGGAATCTCCTGCAGGATTACGGCACGAGGAGAGATTACAAGCAGAGTACCTTTGCCATGGCGTGTAACATATAGATTACCTGCAGAGTCACAACGCATACCATCCATACCAAAATCTGTAAACGATGTAAAAAGTCTCTTGTTCTCTACCATCCCGTCTCGTTTAATATCGTATACCCAAATCTTTCTCTGCACAGACTCATTAACATATAGACGTTTACCGTCAGGACTTACCTCGATTCCATTTGTAGTACCCATATTATCTTCAAGCAAAATAACCTCACCTTTGCGGTTAATGAGCCAGAGCTTCCCTGTTGAATCCTTCCAATTTGGGTCACTGGCATAAAGATTTTCGGTTTTTGGGCAGATGGCGATATCATTAGGTTGGTTCATAGCCGGGTTGTGAGCAAAAACCGTGATAGATCTGTCTGAGGGGTCAACTCTTAAAATATTATGCTTAGTATAATCAGCAATGTACATATAACCCTTTTTATCAAAGCGGATTCCGTTGCCGACTGAGCCTTCGGGAAGAGTCACATAGAGAGATGCCACACCAACCACACCTGGTGCCCCGGCTCTCTCTTGCAGATTTACAACTCCAATACTCCCCTGTTCAGCAAAATTTACAGCATAGAGATTCCCGGCTGCATCAATTGCCGGCCCCTCAATCCCCTTTGTAAAGCTCCACTCCGGAAGCAGGTCATAAACTCTCTCTGTTCTCTCTTGCGAAAATGCTTTGTACGAACATACAGAAAAGATTATTAGCAGGGAGAAACCAAATAAACGCTTCATAATATTAAGTATTTATTACAAATGTATAATTAAATTTGAAAACTACAGAGCTATGTCGTATGTTTGCGTCATTAATCATAGATAAAAATTAACTTAGATAAGAATGATAAAAAGAGAGAGATTCGATAAAGATCTGCAAGAGTTGTCGCTCTTTATAAAAGTACTGTCACACCCTGCCAGGCTTGCAATTTTAAAATATCTTGCAAAGAGTGGCACATGTATATCCGGAGATATCTCTGATATTATCCCTTTAAGTAGAACCACCGTTTCGCAACATCTTAGCCAACTCAAGAGTATGGGATTTATAACCGGGGAGATTGAGGGACTTAAGACTAACTATTGCATCAATAGTACAAAAATTAAAGAATTTAAGACCAAATTTAACTCCTTTCTTGATGATATTGATAGCTCTGATCTATCATGCATATGCTAATTAATTTACTATAAACAATATAATAACAATCACGATAATGAAAATACTGATATTGTGTACAGGAAACAGCTGCAGAAGCCAGATGGCTCATGGATTCCTTCAATCATTTGACCCCAAATTAACTGTATGCTCGGCAGGGACACAACCTGCACCACAAGTGAATCCAACTGCAGTAAAGGTAATGAGCGAAGCAGGAGTTGATATAAGTAGCCACACACCCGATTTAGTTGATAAGTACATCAAAGATGAGTGGGATTATGTAATAACAGTTTGCGATGATGCAAATGAAAGCTGCCCTGCCTTCTTTGGCAAGGTAAAGAGCAGACTCCATATTGGTTTTGAGGATCCGTCACACAAAACAGGCACACCCGAATTTATCATAAGCGAATACTACCGCATAAGGGATCTTATTAAAGATCGTTTCTTTGAGTTCTACACCAAAGAGATAGCTCCAAAGCTTTAAAAACTGAGAGATTAATAGATAATCAAATAATTATTAAAATGAAGAAAATTGAAGGAATCTCATTTTTTGACAGATACCTATCTGTATGGGTGGCTTTATGTATCGTAGCAGGAATTGCAATTGGTAAGTTGCTTCCTATTGTCCCCGAAACACTTGAAAAATTTGAGTATGCAAATGTATCTATACCAATAGCCATCTTAATTTGGATAATGATAATCCCAATGATGCTAAAAATTGACTTTTCGAGCATTGTGAATGCGGTTAAAATGCCCAAAGGATTGGCTATAACTCTCACTGTAAACTGGCTGATTAAGCCCTTTACAATGTTTGCAATATCATGGCTATTCTTCTATATGGTATTTAAATCATTGATCCCGGCAGAACTTGCAAAAGAGTACCTTGCAGGAGCAGTTCTCCTTGGTGCAGCACCATGTACTGCGATGGTTTTTGTATGGAGTCACCTTACTAAAGGGAATCCTGCATACACCCTTATACAGGTAGCGGTCAACGATCTTATAATCCTTGTTGCATTTGTCCCAATCGTGACACTCTTACTGGGCGTCGGCGGAATTACAATTCCATGGAATACACTAATAATGTCTGTAGTACTATTTGTGGTTATACCATTACTCATTGCAGTAATTGTAAGAAAAGCAGTTATAACCAAAAAAGGCTTTGAATATTTCGAAACTGTTTTTCTTAAAAAATTCACAGGAACAACAATAACAGGACTGCTTCTTACCCTAATAATTATATTCTCTTTTCAGGGAGATAAGATTCTTAACAACCCTCTCAATATATTATTAATTGCAGTACCACTTGTTCTTCAAACATTTTTCATCTTCTTTATAGCATATAAATGGGCAAAGAGATGGAAACTCCCTCACAATATTGCAGCCCCTGCATCTATGATTGGAGCAAGTAACTTTTTCGAGCTCTCGGTTGCAGTTGCAATCGTTCTGTTTGGACTCAACTCCGGAGCAACTCTAGTAACAGTTGTGGGAGTCCTTACAGAGGTTCCGGTTATGCTCACACTTGTCAGATATGCAAACAAAACAAGAGGCCAGTTCAATTCATAAAGAGATCAACTAAAATGAAAACAACAGATAAACCTTTATACCAGGAGTTCCACCTTAACGGTGTAAAAAACATCAGTGCAGATGATGCTTATGAAGAACTTATAAATAAGAGGGCTATTATGATTGATGTGAGAGAGGAGGAGGAGACAGAGATAGAGAGTATCCCTATGGAAAATGTTGTCAACCACCCTATGTCACAAATAATGGATCGTCTTGCCATTATTCCTAAAGATAAGAGCATAATTGTTCTTTGCCCGGGAGGGGTAAGAAGCACAAAAATTGTCAATCTTTTAAATATTCAAGGCTATACATCAGTTGCTAACTTAGACGGAGGGTTAAATCTCTGGAAGATTAAGGGCTATCCGGTAAAAGTTAATTCACAAGGGTGTGCGGGATGTAGTTGCGGTTGCAGTAACCCCTCTGAGGATTGTAAATAGTATATTTCCGACGCATATATTGTGATGGTATATAAA
>CAZCXB010000087.1:0-8358 GCA_964502485.1 uncultured Muribaculaceae bacterium
ATTGTTTACCAAAGATAAAATATTTTTAACTTCGGCCAAATATTTTTATTCACAGTGAAACATATAGAGGTAGTTGCAGCAATCATTTTGCATAAAGGGAAGATTCTTTGCGTTAAAAGAGGGAGTACTCCTTATGAGTACCTCGCATTTAAGTATGAGTTTCCGGGTGGAAAAGTTGAGCAGGGTGAAACAAATGAAGTTGCTTTAAGGAGAGAGATTCACGAAGAGCTTAGCCTGGAGATTGAGATCAATAGACATTTTATGACAGTTAACCACCTTTACCCCCATTTTGAGATCACTCTTCATAGTTATCTATGCTCATTAAGAGAAGATTCAGGAGATAGTGGCCAAGAGCTTTTTGATGTTGCTCTTACAGAGCATGCAGAGTACAAATGGCTGGCCCCAAATGAGCTCTTTAGCGTTAAATGGGCACCGGCAGATGTTGCAATTTGCCGGAAACTGGGTTTATTATAGCTATTAAGAAAACACTCCCCCAAAGAGATACATCATAAGCGTAATTACCACAGCAGCAATTATATTGATTGCGAATCCTGTACGGGCCATCTGAGCGACACTTATCCGCCCTGTTCCAAAAATAATTGCATTTGGAGGAGTGGCTACCGGCAGCATAAAAGCCATTGAGGCTGACATTGTTGCCGGAATCATCAATAGTAGCGGACTTATTCCTGAGGTTACGGCAACTCCGGCAAGTATTGGCAGTATCATCTCTGTTGTTGCAGTGTTGGAGGTGAGCTCTGTAAGAAAGGTCATCACTATACAGATCGTGAATATTACAGCTATCGGGTGAAGAGACGATACCCCGGAGAGATGTCCTCCAAACCATAGAGATAGCCCGGACTCCTTAAATCCGGATGCAAGGGCAAAGCCCCCGCCAAAGAGAAGAAGTATCTGCCATGGAAGTTTTGATGCTGTCTCCCAATCCATTAGTTTTTCTCCTTTCCGGTTTTTGGATGGGATAAGAAAAAGGGTAATAGCCATAAAGATAGCGGTAGTACCGTCGTTAATAAATGTGCTTGAGGGAAAGAGCCCTGCCCATCCCGGAATAGTCAGTGAGCCAAGATTGATATCTGCGCGAAATAGCCAAAGCAGAGCAAGCGTAACAAATACTACAAAGACAGACCTCTCTTCTGTAGTTGCAGGTCCGGCTGCTTTAAGATGGTTATGAAATGTATGCGGGTCGATTTTAATCCACTGATCCTTTTTTGGGCGATACATAAGATAGAGTAATATCCATATAGTTGCAAAGATTATAAGTGAGACGGGGAGAGCAAAGATAATCCAGCCGGCAAATGTTATTTCGGGAGCTTCCGGAAAGTATATATGGAAAATTCTTATCAGTGACAGGTTTGGGGGTGTTCCTACTAAGGTGGACATTCCTCCCACAGAGGCACTATATGCGACTCCAAGCAGGAGTCCGGTTCCGAATAGCTGAGAGCTCTTCCCGCCGGAGATTTGGTTTAGCTGGCTTATGATTGACATCGCTATGGGAATCATCATCATTACGGTTGCTGTATTTGATATCCACATAGATAGAAAGAAGGATGAGAGCATAAAACCCAAAAGGATTCTCGGAGGACTGACCCCTATTATACATAATATCTTAAGTGCTATTCGTCGGTGGAGGTTCCATCGCTCCATTGCGAGAGCGACCAGGAATCCGCCCATAAAGAGAAAGATAACATCGTTGAAGTAGGCAGATGATACTGCTTTTCCATCCATTATTCCAAAGAGGGGAAACAGGGCTACCGGAAGTAATGAGGTTACAGCCAGCGGGACAATCTCTGTTATCCACCACACAGCCATAAGCAGAGCCACACAGAATGTAAGTGTTACCTTAGGGTTTGCCGGATCTAATTGCACAAACAGAATCATTCCGACAATCACCAACGGCGTCGCAACAAAGCTCACAATATGCTTTATAGACATAGTATTTTTTTTGTAATTATAAAGATAGTTAAACCTTGCCAAGGATTGTGGACCTTGCCAAGGTTTTTGTTAACTTAGCGCACTAATCCGGATTATATGAATAGTTGCATTAACCAGTACAACGTTTTAAATGGATATCTATTAGAGAACATTCCTGATACTATCTTCATAATGCACAGGGATGGAACGGTGCTGGAGATTCATGGTGCCAATCCGGACATACTAACTGCTCCCGCCTGCGACCTTATAGGGGCAAATATCAGTCAGACATTTAGTAAAGAAGAGGTTATTCGTCATCTTGAATTATATGATGAGTGTATCAAGAGCGGGGAGATAAGACTAATTGAGTATAAACTAAATATTAATAACAGAGAGCTCTTTTTTGAATCTAAGGTAAAGGCGTTAGACAGCGAAAGATTACTTACAATTGTTAGGGATATCACCCAAGTGAAGATGTTGGAGAGAGAGAGTGCCAGGGCATTACAGGAGGCTGATGATATTGGAAAGAGATTCGAACAGATTGCCGAACATGTGGGCGATTTCATATGGGAGGTCGATAGTAAGGGGGTCTACACATATATAAACAGAGCGGCTACGTCAATTCTTGGATACACTCAACAGGAGATAGTTGGGAAGATGAGTTGTTTCGATTTGATGCCGGAAGATGAGAGATTAAAGCTAAAAGATATTGTATATAAGGTATTCGCAAGAAAGGAGACAATTTACAACATTGAAAATTCTGCCATTACAAAAGATGGCAGAAGAGTATATGTAATAACAAACGGAATACCGATTCTCGGCCGTGAAGGAGAGCTTTTGGGATATAGAGGATCCAGCAGGGATATAACAGAAGAGAAGATTCATAAGGAGCAGCTCCAAAGGGGTGAGGAGAAGTATCGTAAATTGGTGGAGAATCTACATGCAGGTATTGTTGTTCACTCTCCGGACTCCTCAATTATATTTGCCAATCAACAGGCATCTAGTATTTTAGGCCTTACAAAGAGCCAGCTTGAGGGCAGAGATGCCTATGATCCCGAATGGAGATTTGTCAACTCGAATGGAGAGAGACTTGATTTTGACGAGTATCCTGTAACACGGGTTATCTCTACAGGATTACATATTGCAGATGAGGTCTTTGGTGTTGACCGTCCCGGCTCAAATGATAGGGTATGGGTTCAGATCAATGCTTTTCCGGAGTTTGATTCCAAGGGGAGACTTATACAGATTGTAGTCACCTTTATTGACGTTACAGAACAGAAGAGACTTTATCAGGATCTGCTTATATCAATGCATAATGCAGATGAGAGTAACAGAATGAAATCTGCCTTTATCAATAACATCTCCCATGAAATACGAACTCCGCTGAACGGAATCCTTGGTTTTGTCGAGATTATGATGGAGGATGAGAAGTTGAAAAAGAGCATGGAGGGTGAGCTCTCAATTCTATATATGAGCAGTAGAAGGTTACAAAAGACAATAGAAGATATAATGGAGATCTCTGATTTAAAGGCAGGAGGTGTTATCCCTAATATCGACTATTTCGATCTTTGTCTTATGTTAACAGAGCTGGTCGAACGGACAACTGTCATTTGCTCTAACAAGAGTATTGAGGTGCACACTCAGTTTCCTCAAGGATGTAATGAGTATATATTGAAATCAGATCCCGATCTGCTCAAAAATGCTTTGTGGCAATTGTTGGACAATGCTGTTAAGTTTACGGATAAAGGGGAAATAGTAATTGGCTTTACAATAGATAGGGATTGGATTACCATTTTTGTGAAGGATACAGGAAAGGGTATTTCCAGAGAGAAGCTAGGGAAAATTTACGAACCTTTTATGCAAGAGGATGTATCTTCTACAAGGGGATACCAAGGTAGCGGCCTTGGACTGCCAATTGCAAAGGGTACTGTGGAGCTGTTAGGTGGCAGAGTTTTGGTCGAGTCTCAGAGTGACATTGGCTCAATATTCTCGATAACTCTACCTTTGACAGATGTAGCAACTGCTCCTGAGGTGAAATCAATGCTGGATAAGAAGATTGCCTCACCTGCACTACCACTTATTTTAATTGCAGAGGATGATGATTATAATTTTATGTATATCCAAACTATTCTTCATAGAGCCGGATATGCTACCCTACACGCTATCAATGGTCTTGAGGCAGTTGAGATGTGTCTGGAAAATAAAGATATCTCCCTTGTATTTATGGATATAAAAATGCCTGTCATGAGCGGTCTTGAGGCGATTAAGAAAATAAAAATTATAAGGCCAAATCTGCCGTTGATTGCAACTACAGCATATGTTCAGAAAGATGATAAACAACGTTTTCTATCTGCCGGTTGCGATGACTATCTGGCTAAGCCTATGAAAGTCAGCGAGATTCTTGGAATGGCAAACAAGTATACGTTATAATCTACTTGTATAGATACCAGTCCGGATACTCGATTCCAAAGGATTTTGCCCACTGGAGGAATTTTGGATAGTAATCTGCAATATTCATTGATTCAGGTGTAACATCAAAAACTCCCGGGATAATAATAGCAAAAGGCATCTCATCGTCAGAGACATAGAAACGGTTTTTTGAAATGTCGGACTTATCGTTATCTGTCCCGAACAGTTTGAAATCTGCAAGATCTGTTGGCGTATAGTTAGGTAGATGCACCTCCATCCCCCTGCGGAAATTAATCACAATAAAAGGATTATAGGGAGGAGTAGTAAGGTTACTAAGGGAAACAGGGGAGGTGAACCTTATATCCATAGTAAATGTGTGTTTTGGTGCACCCTCATTTAGCCCAAGAGATGTAATGTTGTCAAACACCATTATGGTCGCCTTTCTCTGACCCTGCTCAGTACCATTTGCAGATAGCTTATATTTAAAATTACTGTGAATAAAAGAGCTACTCTTTGCTACACTGCTCACCGACCCTGATGGAACCCCCAGCTCATATCCGAAGCCCACATCAAGAATACCTCCCGACCATACAGGAATAATCCTGTCTGTAATTCTTACAATCTGATTGTTCCCATTTAGAAAATGGGTAGAGTTATAAGTAACAACCACATCATTAATATCATAGTCCCCTCTTTTTGGCCACAAATCTTCGTAAGCAATTGTATGGTATGCGTCTAAAGATGGATAGTGAGTAGAGTAAGCAACAAAAGGATCGTTCGGAAACTCATCTCTATCGTCTGGAATACCATCACCATCACTGTCTCCGCTCTTTTTGAGTATTGGGAGGTTTGTGTAGTCAATAGCTGCTTCCGGAGTTGATGCGACATAAAAGACGGCATCATTAAAGTCATCATCAGACCTACCATCTCTGTTAAGATCTTCGAATCCAATGATTACAACCATCCTCTCGGGGTCGAAGAGCAGTACATTGTGAGCTCTAAGATTAGGATTGCTCTCCGGATTGAAGTTGTTAAAAGAGTAGTAATGAACATAGGTAGGATCTATTGAGGCATTGCTTCGGAAGCCGTTTGCAACAATAAACCAACCGATACTTGTCCCGGGAGGAAAAATATCGGAGTATGTTGTTCCGTTCCAGTATTTTAACTGAACCCTGTCTCCGCTCTGAAGATTGCCGCTGCTTCCCGCATATGAGACATTCGGGAAGGCAATCATCTTTGTGATATCGCCAACACTTGCAGGAGGGTTGTTTGTAGGGTAGTGAAAATATCCTAAAACGTTTCTAAAACTGGCACCCTCATGAACAAAGACAACCTCTACTTTTGCATTATCGACAACCTTTATTGAGGAGTTTACCCCGTTGGCAATATAATGGGGATTCAAGTCAGGCACTCTTCTGCTCTCCGGAAGCGATGCATTGACATCATCAATAAACTTTGCCGTAAGAGTCACTCTTGGTGTTATAAGATATTGGGGAACACCGGAGTTGTCCCAGCTGCCAAGGGTATGATAACCACCATTTATGATTGCATTTTGAGAAGCTGCATTAGAGTTAGAGAAGAAATTATCGGAATCTCCTCCATTTTTTTGATTAATGGCAGATGCAGATACATAGTTTGCAGGATTTTTGGCATCAACAAAGAAGGTTTTGTTATTAAATGTGCTTTTAAGCAGTGGAATAACCCCTATTGTTGTGGTGTAAATGTATATTTGGGTGACAGATTTTTTAAGGTTTATTATACCCGAGTATTTACCGAAATCTTTTGTAATCCCTTTCAAAACAGGATTGAGTCCGGTTTTAAAGACCTCTAACTCGGGATCTTCCTGTGACTTCTGATATGGATATTCGTCATACACAAAAAATACGACAGGGGAGTTAAAAGTTAATTTGTAGTCAAGAGAGAGTGTGTAGTCTCCGATGGTTGAAAAATCAAAGTACTCCTTATCTTCATCCGGATTAACAACCTTAGGTGCTTTTATGCATGAGACCGATAAAATTCCCGTTAAGAGTAAAACGAGGATTATCATTGAATAAATTCTTCTCATAATATTATAATTTTATTTTTTGCGTGTATACTTAAGTACAAGTCTGTATAGAGCCTCCGGTTTAATCGGTTTGGAGATATACTCTGTACAACCTGCTTCAATTATTTGAAATTCGTCGCCTGTCTGTGCAAATGAAGTTGTTGCGATAATAGGTAGAGAAGGACAAAATTTTCTGATCTCTCTTGCTGCATCCAGTCCACTCATTACAGGCATCATTAGATCCATAATAACAAATGAAATAATATTTTTGTTCAGACAAAAATCAACTGCCTCTCTGCCGTTTACTGCCCTTACAACACTACAGCCCGCCTTTTTTAAAACCACATCCATATAGGTGTAGTTTGTCTCATCATCCTCTGCAATGAGAACGAGAGGTCTCCCTTCGAACTTTCCCCTCTCATTAAGAGGTGATTTGTTTTGAATAACAAGGTTTTCTACAGAGGAGGGGATTGAAACGGAGAAAGTGGATCCACCATCCTTTGTTGATGTTACAGAGATTTTACCATCTAACAGCAGAGTAAGTCCCTTTGCTATAGCAAGCCCAAGCCCGCTACCCTCAAACCCACGGGATATTGCAGTATCTTCCTGACTAAAGACATCAAATATTATATCCAACTTCTCCTTTACTATACCAACCCCTGTGTCTGTTATAAAAAAGGTTACCTCGTCCGAATTAATCTCATAGCCGAAACTTATCTTACCTTTTTTTGTAAACTTAAGTGCATTATCGAGAAGTTTTTGCAAGGTTTTGGTGAGAAGCTCTTCATCGGAGAAAATCAATCGAGAACTTGTGTTTGTGGGTAAAATCAGTTCAAAATCGAGACCTTTATCCCGGCTCTCTGCAATATATCTATCTGTAAGTCTTTCAATTAATGTATCTATAAGGAAACTCTTTCGGTTAACCTCTACAGTACCGGATACCACCATGGCAATATCCATGTAGTCGTTAACTGTCTGAATAAGCCGCTGACTTGATATTTGTACATTTTTGTAATACTGTACCCTTTCGTTTTCGGAGAGAGATGGGTCTGTTAAAAACTGCCCAAATCCAAGAATGCCTATCATCGGTGTCCGAATCTCATGTGAGATATTATTGATAAAGGCGCTTTTCAGCTTATCGCTCTGCTCTGCCCTCTCTTTTGCGGCAATTAGATTCTCGACAATAGATCTCTCTTCTGTTATATCTCGAATAATACCGACAGTACCGGTTACATCTCCGGAAGAGTTACGGATAGGAGCTCCGTTAATGGCAATATTAATAAGATCACCACTCCTCTTCACTCCGATAACTTCGTATGTATCAGATAACCCGTCTATTCTCATATCCTTCTTGGAGGCAACAATCTTTGCACTCTCGGGATGTTCCAGGATTTCGTACCCGACCTTTCCAATCAACTCCTCTTGAGAGTAGCCGTAAATTTCACAAATCCGCCTGTTTACATAAAGTATAACGTCGTCATTATCTGTCATCAGAACGCCCTCATTCATTGTCTCAAGAAGGGTTCTGTATCTCTCCTCACCGGCCTTCAATAGTCTCTCTGATTCAAGACGCTCAGTAATGTCGTTAACAAGTCCGAGAAACAACTTCTCTCCTCTCCATAGCGAGCAATTCAACCTCACCTCCACCGGGAAAACAGACCCATCCTTACGTCTTTGATGTCCATGTAATGTAATGCGAGATCCGGGTTCAATTTTTGACCACTCCCTTTGGGCTTTTTCAAGGTCAAAATCCAGCTCAATATCTGTAATACTCATCTGCAGAAGCTCCTCTCGGCTATATCCAAGCGATTCGCAGGCAAATTTATTGACTTCAATGAAACGTCCTTGGAAATCGTGGATAAATAAAGATTGGCCGGACTCGTTTACAAGGGTATAGAAAAGGGCGTGTGAATCACAACATGAAGCCTCTATGTCAACTTTACTCTCAGATAGATTGACATTGGCAGCATGTTTATTAC
>CAZCXB010000088.1:0-1232 GCA_964502485.1 uncultured Muribaculaceae bacterium
CCCTTACTCCTATTGACTTTTTAATATTTTTCATGAACCTTTACAATTACCTTATTTGTATGCAAGGTCCACAACCCTTGCCAAGGTCAAAACTTTTTTCTAACTTGTGTGTTGATATGCTTTAAAGCAGGATTCCTTATTATTATGATAAAAGCAGATATTAGCAGGATTGAGAGGGCGTTGGTATTATTGGTTAAAAACGCGCTAAATAAAAAAGATAGAGGGGAGAGTGGGGAGATTATAACTGAGGGCGATCTGAAATTTGACCACATTGAGTGGGGAAAACTCATTACGTTGGCAAAAAATCAGGGCGTTTCGGCTATATCTTTGGACGGATTCCCTAAGGAGTATATGCACATAATCCCTAAAGATATAAAAATCAGATGGGATAAAGCTGTAGAGCAGGTAGAGGCAAGGCATCACAAGCAGATAGGTGTTCTTAAAGAGCTTGTAGATATATTTACCAAGAACTCTGTTTATACTCTAATCGTAAACAATCTGTGTATCGGACATACATATCCTCAACCAAACCACAGAGAGTGTGCAGATTTAAATATCGCCCAGCCGGATAATTGGGCAAAAGGGAATAAAACAATTGACAATCTTGGTATTAATGTATATACTGTAAATAGCAAGCAATCTATTTTCAGCTTTCGCGGAGTAACTGTCCACAATCACAATACCAACCCCGGCAAGGCAGAAAAGGTATTGGTCGACAATAGGGAGATAAACATCCCCGATCGCGACTTTACAGCACTGTTTCTCACAAGACAGACCACCGAGAACTTCCTTGACTCATCTCTCGTGCTGCGTCACTTAGCCGACCTCTCACTGTTCTTTGAAGCCCACTCAAAGCAGATTAACTTCGAACAACTGGCAAGAGAGCTCAAAAGTGAGGGCAGATTGAAACTTATAATCCATCTGCTTATTCTATCGCACAAACTCCTCGGATTCGAGACAGGCCTCAAACTTCTGTTTGAACAGGCAAAAGCAATCAGATATATCAGCAAAAGCAGTGTTTACAGCGACTTTGCACTACACCCAACCTCCGAAAAAATCCGCAAAGATCTCCTCACAAACGAGTTCGTAAAATCCAACATCAACGACCTCATCACAATGACCCGCAACCAACGCAAAACACTCAAAGCAAAAGAGTTGATCCAAAACAAGTGGAAATTCCGCCTCATCAAACGCACACTCTTCTGCAAAACACTTCTAAAAACCATTTTTAA
>CAZCXB010000088.1:1332-8252 GCA_964502485.1 uncultured Muribaculaceae bacterium
CCTACCCCACTAAATAGACAAGTGCATTTATATTCATTCCTGCGCCGACAGATGCAAAGACAATTTTGTCGCCGGGATTGATTGAGTGTGCAGGGAGATCTCCCCTCATGATTAGATCCAGAAGAGTCGGCAAAGTTGCAACCGAAGAGTTGCCAAGCCACGAGATAGACATAGGCATAACTCCCGAAGGAGCATCCGCAATACCATAAAGAGCATAGAGACGTTTCAAAATAGCATCATCCATCTTACCATTGGCCTGATGAATAAGCACTTTGCTGATATCAGAAATATGAAGGCCACTCTTGTCAATCGCCGCCTTAATTGCAATAGGAACAGTCTCAAGGGCATACTGATATAGCCGTCTTCCATTCATCTTAAGATAGAGATTATCTCCCGTTACCTCATCCTGCTTAAAAGAGAGCCCCATATTTAACATATTTAGATAGGCATGCGTATCCGAACGCGTCTTATGAGCCACCACACCCACCGGAATATCACTCTCAACACCCTCAACCACAACAGCTCCGGCACCATCTGCATACAACATACTATCCCTGTCATGCGGATCGGCAATCCTCGACAAAACATCAGCACCAATCACAAGAATCTTCTTTGCATCCCCCGAACGAATAAAATAATCGGCCTGGATAAAGGCCTGAAGCCAACCCGGACAACCAAAAGGGAGGTCATAAGCAACAGCTTCCGGATTGATAATCCCAAGCATATGCTTTACCCGCGAAGCCAACGCCGGAACAATATCCGTACGTCTATTGTCAGATCTGACGTCTCCAAAATTGTGCGCAACAATAATGTAATCAAGCTCTTCCTTATCCACACCCGCATTTTCAAGCGCCTGACGAGCAGCAAAAAAAGCTAAATCAGATGTAACCAGATTATCATCGGCATATCTCCTCTCCTCTATTGTCGTAATCTCCAAGAACTTATCAATCACCTCACGATTCGGCCTCTCCAACTTCCGTCCATAAGTCTCATAGAAATCAGTAGTTAAAAAATCTTCATTCTTAATGCTCTTCTCAGGAATAAAACTCCCCGTCCCTGTAATTACACTGTATATCATAACACCAGATTAAAATAATCCTCAAATATAGGTACAAAAGATTACCTTGGCAAGGGTTGTGGCATTATCAATGCCACAACCCTTGCCAAGGTTATCCTACTCCTTCACACATCTAACTGCGAAACCATTGCGTTTGAAGTCGTTGTAACGTGCGATATTGGTGCCGTTACTGTTGACCCCTCTCACCCAAGCCTTATCTGCACTAAACTCTGTGGCGCTCCACCAATCTGCGCCGTAGGTCATACCCGCAAACGCACCGGTAAAGTAACGGTATCCCCCCGGACGAGCAGAAAAACCGGACGAATTGGTAGCCCCCGCATTTGGAGCAGCCCACTGCGAAGTACCTGTCGTCTTAAGCTTGCCCCCATTGCCGGTAAGCCCCCCCAGATAATCTGTAAGAATAGTCCAATCTGCATCGGTAGGAACCCGCCAACCATCCGGACAGAGCTTCCCCGAGTTGACAGCATTCCAATTATAGAGAGCACCATAAACATTTTTGTTCGCCTCATTATTGCCATACCAGCAAAACGAACCCGTCGTAGAGTTACTCCACCCCGCGTCACTCGAATTCAAAGTCATCGTAGTCCTATCCTTATACCTGGTCACCTTAAGATTCTCATCCATCCAAATCTGAGTACCAATCGTAACAGTCTCATAAACATTGTTATCGGCATCCCTCATAGTAACCGCAATTGGCGGATAGAGAGTGTTAATCATCGCAATATCATCAGCAGACAAAAACTGCCTCTGCACACTCCACGTAGAGCCATCCTTCCTCGTGATCGTAGGATTGTTATTCTTAGAGAAAGAGTTAGAGCTGTAAAGCATTATCGACTGAAAATCAAACCCCTCAGGAGAAGAGGGAGTGTTGACAGATTTTGCAAACTCCGTAAAATTGTGCGCATACCTCTCAATAATATTTGCAGATACAATATTGATAAAGTTGCCCCTACCCTTCTTACTATGCTCATGCAGCATCCCAAGCGCGTGGCAAATCTCGTGAATCACATTCCCCATCGTACCCCAATCTGCCAGACGAATATCCTGACGACCGCCAATCATACCCAAGAACGAAGAGCAACCAGTCGCATCATACACAAAATCAATGTAATTAGACTCACCCGTTCTCACCACAAACTCCAGATTAGTAACCTCCTCAATAGCATTGATCGCCTGAGTAACCCGCGACGGATTCGGAAGACTCTGATTGATATTGTAGTATATCCGATTATCCGGCCAGTGTCTGGTTTGCAGATTCAAAGCAGCCCCCTTTGTCGCGACCCCCTGCGCCTGAGGAGCAGCCAAAATAATATCTCCCTGATAAATTGAAAACCCATTGATAATCTCACAAGTAACACTCTCACCATCAAGAGTAACTGTAGATGTTGCACCAACCGACGAAGGGAACATCTGCTCCGCCCCAATCAACACATCCGTACCCTTAGTAGTAAAAGAGGCAGCCGACCCGTACGAAGTCCCCGCCGAATTGGTCGCGTAAGCCCGTACATAATAGGTCACCCCCGGAGTCAGCCCCGAAATCACACTGCTAAAAGCCCCCGCACCCGTCCCATCGGAACTCTTACTGTCACTCACCGTAGGCGTCTGCGACGTGCTCCAACACACCCCCCTTGCAGAGAGAGCCCCACCCCCATCGCTTGTAACACTTCCGCCACCGGAGGCACTCCCCGTAGTGATATCCGCTACTGCAGATGTAGTTACCGTAGGCGCAGATGCACCCGTAGCGAAGCTGAGCTGCGAACCATAGGCAGTTCCCACAGAGTTAACAGCATAAGCCCTAACATAATAGGTCACACCCGGAGCAAGCCCGGTTATCTGACTGATAAAACTCCCTGTACCAGAACCATCGGTAGTTTTAGACCCCGATGTGGTCGGATTCTGATCTGTCCCCCAACAGACACCCCTCGAAGTGACCGTAGCCCCACCATCACCCGACACACTCCCACCACACTTGGCCGAGACCGAAGAGACCTCACTAACAGCAGCAGTGCTCACCGACGGAACACCCTTAACCGGCTCATCAGCCGGCTTCGCCTTTGTACAACCCGCCGTAAAAAGATACAGCACCAACAGTACAGGCAATACCATTCTATTAATTATCGCACACATAGTTTTAAGAATAAGGTTAAAGAAATTCAGACTAAATGTACGAAAAAAGAAGTTAACCTTGGCAAGGGTTGTGGATCTTGTGTACTTTTGTGGACCTTGCCAAGGTTTGTGGACAACAGCCACAAACCTTGGCAAAGTCCACAAACCGATCTATCCACAACCCTTGCCAAGGTGTCACTTCATCTTTGCAATTGCAACTACAGGGTTATCGGTATCTTTGAGATCTTTAACTATCTCCCGCAGATCTCCCTTTACACTGTTGGCTGAGGCAAAATCGATAATCTCGAGAGCCGTAAAAAGTGCAGATGCATGAAAATCAGATGATATACTTGTTGGCAGAAAAGCTGGGCCACCCTGCAGATCCTCCCTAAAACCGACAACCCCCTTAACTGGCTGGTTAAGAAACCTAAACTCACCCGTTTTTTTATCATAAAGAGCATAGCAGTCGGTATGTCTTCTCGACTCCAATCCACGTGTTGTAGGAACCATCACCTCATAAGGCTCGTGACAAAAATCCCTCATACCAAATTGAAGAATAATACTCTCTTCTGACTCAATAAAATAGCGAACTCTCATATCAATATGATCTCCATCCAGATAGGATATATGATCTCTCTTCTCAGATAGATTTTTGTACTTCCCGTAATTGATGCGAAAAGCCGCCGAATAGTTCAAATCAGAATCCAGTGTAAAAATTGTATCGTTTCCGGGTGTTATCAGCCTCACACTATTTTTGAACGGGTGTAATTCAGGAGGGAATACTCTATAGTGACTCCCGACATTTACCGTTGATACGCTGCCATCCGATACTCTAAGAGCCATAGTTTGCTGAAATACTTTTTCATACTCAGGTATTACTGGCATTTTAATATTCTTAATTACATTAAAATCTGAGTCATAAACAATTGCGAAAATCTGCAGCGAATCCTCATGGCGCGGAGCAGCCGAACCTATAAAAACAGTATCATTTAAACTTATCGTCCTTTCAGAACTTATTGTCTTAATTCGCGGAATCTCTTTACTCTTTTCAAAGTTCCCGTCACGATCATAAAAAAGCAGTCTATCATTAGAATTCCTCGTGTGCTCCTGAATAGTAATGCCCCCCGTATATGGCATAACCCTTATATTAGCAGTAAACTGCGACTCATTCGGCCCCCTTCCACGCTTATCAAAAGTAAACAAGAACCTCCCATCCTTGTCGAAAACCTTAATAATCTGCCTTGTAGAAAAAACATAGATCCTCCCATTCTCATAAAACACCCTCGGGAACTGCCCAATTAGAGACTCTTTCGTTGTCTCAAGCTTCACATAACGAATATCACTCGCAACCTCACTCAGGTCGATAACCTCACCCCTGCCCACCTCCGACGCAAGGTCAATAACAGGCACACCACCACCCTCGGTAACACGTTGAGACTTGCACCCGGCCAAAGCCACAACAGCTGTCAAAACCAGCAAACTATAGATATTTTTCATGAAACAAATTTTCGACAAAAACCTTGCCAAGGGTTGTGGCGGTCCACAAAAGTTCACAAGGTCCACAACCCTTGGCAAGGTCACTCCCTTCTCAAATTTACGGGAATAATTATCATGTAAGCAAATGCAGCGACCAGCATCACTGTTGTAAAGCCATACTGTACAGCTACAACGGTTGCAAGAGCAGTGCTTATTACCGAAAATGACCCGTTTATTCCCCATGCCCAAGGTATCAGCTGACTATTTATACCCGAAAGCCTACCTATTCCGTAAGGAAACGGAGTTCCCATCAAAAAAGAGAGAGGAGCAGTAATGAGAATGCTCAAAAAAGCTTTAACAGCAATCGGGGCGCTTATCGTTGCCATTAGCAGCGGAGATATTGTAAAAGTAAGAACCACGGCCAGAATTACTATACCCGCAACCACAATTGCAAAGTGCCCCGCTTTTTTAATGATCCGATTGCTAAAAAACGCCCCCAGACCGGAAAAAAAGAGCATCCCGCTCAATACAGCAGTAGCTGCATAAATCGGATGGCCAAAATAGAGAGTAAGCTTTTGTATCAGAACAATTTCTATAAACATAAATCCCAGCCCAATTCCACTAAAATGCACAATAGAGTAACCCTTTCCTCTACCTTTGAACCCGAGAAAAAAGAGAGGAGCAATAATAAACAGCAACGCAGCAATAGAAATTTGAATCAGAGTGATTATTACAATCAAGTATCCCACCTCAAGAAAAGGGAGAGAAGAGCTGCCAAAAACCTCCTCCATTTTGGAAAGCCTGTCAGATTTCAAAAATTGCGAGAAATAGGGCTTTTTATCAGTTGCCGGAACTATCTGATAGTCATAACTTTTATAAAACTCCCCACGTTGAAGGTTACCGGTAATGATATCTGTTTTTTCAAAAAAGGAGTTGTCTTGCAGATGGTTAAAACGAGATCGCACAGATTGGGTTATGCCCGGAAAAAGCAGAGGATCAAAATTCCTTAAAGTACAAAATAACAACATTTTGTCAATCTCCTCAGATGTGATTACCATTTTTTTAATCAGATAAGTTACAGTTCCCCAGCTCCTTATAGCCATAATGTGCTGCGCAGGCTCTCCCGTAGCATACAACTCCGCAGTCTCAACAAGAGTAGCCAGCATCTTAATAGTATTACGAGCAGGAGTATCCATCCACACAGTAACAGCAATAGCACCATCCGGCGACAAACGGTGCCACATAGAAGCAAAAGACTCTAAAGTAAACAGATACTGCTCTTTTAGAGCATTTATCCCCGAACTCCCCCCAAACGACTCAATAACCGGCAAAATAATCAGATCATAACTATCCCTCTCCGACATCAGAAAGCTTCGCGAATCTTTTTGAATATAGCTAATTACCGATTCCGGCAGATTACTCTCCCGTTTAATTATATCTATAACAGCACCATTCGGCTCAACAGCATCAACCCTCTTGGCTTTGTGCGACAATGCATGAGCAGCAAAGAGACCCGTACCTGCATCAAGAACAAGCACATTAGCCGGATCAGCAATAATAAACGGCAACGCATTGGTAGAATAATCGAGAAAGTGTTCCTCCTTGAAATTGTCGAAATTAATTAAAGGGCCAAACCAGTTCCCATTTATATAAAGAGCCTCCTGAACAGGAACACTCCCTCTGAATGTGAGACTTAGCCCCGGAGCGTACCTTAAAGCCTCAGACGACAGATGGTCAATTTTGCCATACGGGCTATAAGAGCTCTCCTTTATCTGAGCCCCCGGCAGAAGCAACGCCCTTGAAAGCCCTTTATACTGAGACATAGGCAGATGTGGAGCTGTAGCGATACCCGCAGCAATAATCAAAAGCGCAGGTATTAGAATCAGCAAATTCCCGGTTTGATATCTCCTTTTAAAGAGCATAACCCCCGCAGCAACCGGCATTACAGAGATAACATAAGGTAAAGTATGAGGGGCAAAGATCCAGAAAAGTGCTATCACAACAGCTCCGCCCGCAGCAGAACCAAAGAGATCGGAAAAATATAGATTGGCAATTTTTGAAACGAAATTGGTGTAGGTCAACCCTATAGCGAGTGCTCCCGTAAAGAAGGGGACAAAAAGAGCCAGATAACTGATTATCAGATTGTAATACTGTGCTCTTTCGAGAAAAATCAGATAGGAATCGAACCCTCCAAAAATCTGCTTACCAAAGAGCATTATAAGAGCGATTGATGCACCTGTTGCAACCATCAGGGCAGGCA
>CAZCXB010000089.1:0-8214 GCA_964502485.1 uncultured Muribaculaceae bacterium
TAATAATTTTTTGTGATGAAAATTGAAGATTTGGACAGATATATATCAGATTACGCTACCTTACTCGGCTTTCGAGGGTACGGCGCTATCCCTGCAGAGGCTCTTTCTGAGGAGAGAGAGCATCTTGAGAGATATCTGTCAAAAGGTTATAACGGCACTATGGGATACCTTGCAGGAAATATAGATATAAGAGAGAACCCCTCTCTCCTTCTTGAGGGTGCAAAAAGTATAATGGTACTTCTTATCCCGTATAAACCTGCCCAAAGACAGAGAGAGGAGTTTCCCGGAATCGCCACATATGCTTATGGAGAAGATTATCATACAGTTGTAAAGGAGAGGCTTAGATTGTTAGGCTCAAAACTGACCCAGTTTTATCCTGATGCAAAGTACCGTGTTTTTACCGATTCTGCACCTATCTTTGAGAAGGCCCTTGCAGTAAAGGCTGGGTTGGGCTTTATAGGAAAGAACACACTTTTAATAAGCAAGAGTGAGGGATTACATACTTTTATAGGCGTGATTATCACAGATGTTCTGTTAAAATACAACAATAGGATTGTTTCCCAAAGTTGCGGAAGCTGCCGCCTTTGCCTTGATGCCTGCCCTACCGGGGCACTAAGAGAGGAGTTTGTGCAGGACTCAAGACTATGTATATCTTACCGGACAATTGAGAGTAAAGAGCAAAAAACTACTGACAATTTTAAGGATGATGTAGGGGGTATGATCTTTGGATGTGATAAATGTATAGATTCATGTCCATGGTCATCAAAGGGGGATGTAACAGACTGGCCTAAATTTAAGCCACTTGCATATAAAGAAGAGAGGAGCATACTCACTATTAATGCCCAGGAGTGGCATAGCATGACTGAGGAGGATTTTAAAAAAATCTTCAAGAACTCGCCTCTTAAAAGAAGAGGATTATCCGGGATAAAACATAATCTGAACAATATAAATAAACCATTAATAGAGAGTAATATATGAGATGGCAGACAGAAGTTGAGATAACCCCTTTACAGAACAGAATCTTATATACAGATAAAATTCTTTTTCTGGGATCATGTTTCGCCAATGAGATCGGCTCAATAATGAGGAGCCTCAGATTTGATATACTGATAAATCCTTTTGGTGTCCTATTCAATCCGGGATCTGTTGCAGCTGCCATTGAGAGAGTAGAGAGTATGCACTTTTTTACTGAGGAGGATGTCATACAGGCCGGAGATCTATATAAGAGCTTCTATCACGGAAGCTCCTTTGCAGCGCGCTCATGCGAAGAGTTTCTTGCCGATAATAACGCTTTGCTTGCAGAAGCATCCGCACATTACAAGGATTCAGAGTGGGTTGTGGTAACTCTTGGTACCTCTTGGGTCTATAGGGATAAAAGGAGAGGTGTTATAGTCTCAAACTGCCATAAACTGCCCGATTCTCAGTTTGAGAGGTTCTCTATGGAGCCGGAGGAGATTGCAGATATGCTCTCTCCGATGATTGAGAGAAGCCCTCACAAGAGATGGATATTCACTGTGAGTCCCGTAAGACATCTCAAGGATGGTGCAAACGGGAACCAGCTGAGTAAGGCAAGATTGCTTCTTGCGGTGGATATACTTAGAGAGAGATTCAAAAACCTCTTTTACTTTCCTGCATACGAAATTTTTATGGATCAATTGAGGGATTATCGTTTCTATGCTTCAGATATGGTCCATCCCTCTTCTGATTCAATTGCATTTATCTGGGAGACCTTTATGAGGTATGCTGTTGATAATTCGTGCGGTGAACGTATAAAAATGGTATCATCACTCAATTCACTTAAGAGCCACAGGCCAATATTTCCCGATAGTAACGAATATAAAAACCTGTTGAAGAAAATTGCGCTTCTTGAGCAAAAAATTGCTGAATTAAAGCTGTAATGTACTGAAAAATATATAGCAGCTTACAATTCTTTATTATATCGACCGGCTAATCGAAACGGTTCCGCTAAATTAAAGAGAGATAAACAGATGTTCCCCTAAGATATGATATCTTTTGTGAAAAATTACCCTCTTTTTTATTTGGTTATAATAATTAATCGCTATATATTTGCATAGAACGTCTTTGACTCAACATCCTAAAAAATAACATATGAATAAAGCAGAATTAATATCAGCAATTGCAGCTCAGACTGACCTAACAAAAGTTGATGCAAAGAAGGCAGTAGATGCTTTCATCAATGTAGCCGGAGAGTCTCTCAAAAACGGAGATAGACTTACATTAGTAGGTTTCGGCTCATTTTCGGTAAGCGAACGTAATGCAAGAAACGGAAGAAATCCACGTACAGGTTCCAAGATTACCATTGAGGCAAAAAAGGTGATAAGGTTTAAAGCCGGTGCAGAGTTGAACGAGCAAATCAATTGATTCTGATTGCAAAAGATTTTAAGGACGCCCTGCACAGGGGCGTCTTTTTTTATGAGTAGCAGATAAATACTACCAAACGACCCTGATCGTAGATAAGCTCAAAGCTCTCCCCTGTAGATTCGTTCAGGGTTGCTTTCCACCAATTGTCAAAAATTACATTGTCAAGAGGGAACTTTAATCCCTTGGATTTGATTCTTATCCCGCTATCAATAGCAAAGAGTGAGACCTGACTCCCAGGCTTCACTTCGAATGTACATCCGCTATAGATGGGAAAGAGCATTCCATAGTTTGTCCACATCTCTACCTTTATTCCGGGGATTTTACCGTAGTCAGATAATAGAGAGATGTTTCCCAAGGAGTGATCCTCCCGAAGTCCGGTTGCCCCCAGTATGATAATCTGTTCGGGAGATAGGGTCAATGCAAGATTGAAGGCTTTAGTCAAATCATTTGTCTCCTGGTTGAGAGACTTATGGATAATTGATTGGTATTTAATCTGCAACTCCAAACTTAGAGAGTCCATATCACCGGCAATTGCATATGGAATCAATCCGGTCGAGAGTAGTCTCTCTGCCGCTCCGTCACAACAGATTATAATCTCCCCCTTTTGAAGCAGGGAAGAGGGAGAGTGGTGATCCGGAAACTCTCCGTCAGCAAGTATAATAACCCGTTTCATACTACTCGAATTTGTAGGAGCATATATCTCTTATACCGGAAAGAAACTCCTTTATACTAAGCCTTTTTTTGCCTGATGCCTGTATTGAGGTAATCTCAAGATAACCGTTTCCGCACTTTACCCTAAGATAATTTCTGTTGTCCGAGATAATATCTCCGGGATTATGATTCGACTCAGCAATATTTAAGTCTGTATTCTGCATATTATTGACAGAGGAGTAAATCTTAACAGGTATCTCCCTGCTCTCATTTGTCAGAGTTGAGAATGCCCCCGGGTATGGGCTAAGGGCTCTTATCAGATTATATATTTTTGAACAGTTATCACTCCAATCAATTTTTCCGGTCTCCTTTGTAAGCTTTGGGGCATCTCTAAGCGGCTCTCCATGTGCTATAAGAGTGCTCTGTGGAGTACTTACAACGTTGCCGGATAATATGGAATCAACTGTTTTTACAACTAAATCAGCGCCAAGTAACATCAGTTTGTCGTGAAGATCGCCTGCGCTCTCGTCAGGTAATACGGGACACTCACTACGGAAGAGAATCTCCCCGGTATCAATCTTATCATCTATCATAAATGTTGTTACTCCGCTTACACTCTCTCCGTTCATAATAACTCTGTTTATGGGAGCGGCTCCCCTGTACTGAGGCAGAAGGGATGCATGGAGATTAAAAGTTCCCAGTGAAGGAATTGACCAAACCACCTTTGGCAACATTCGGAATGCAACAACAACAAAAATATCTGCGTTAAAGCTTTTAAGATTATTAATAAACACCTCATCTTTAAGTGACTCAGGCTGAAGTATCGGAATCCCTGCATTTGTGGCAAATCTCTTAACTTCGCTCTCCGAGAGTTTCAGCCCACGCCCGGTTGGTTTATCAGGTGCGGTTACAACACAGCAAACATCATATCCATTGTCTGTAAGAGCTTTTAATGGAGCTACAGCAAACTGCGGTGTCCCCATGAATACAATTCTATGACTCATTATCTTTCTCTCCTCTGTAACGATTAATCTTTTCTAATAGTTTATTAAAAAACATAACATATGCATCTGAATTGAACAGGGATGAGTCTCGGGTAGATTTTATTGTCAGATAGACACCTATGGGAAAGAGCACCATGGAGGATATAAGGGTACCTGTCTCAGGTCCGATAACCCCGTCGGTTGCCAGCTTCTTGCCACTTATGTCTATCACCCAATATACCACAAAAAAGAGCATGGAGACAATAACCGGTGTTCCCAGCCCCCCTTTCCTGATGATTGCCCCTAGAGGTGCACCGATAAAGAAGAAGATAAAGCATGCGATTGAAAGGGTAAACTTCCGGAAGCGCTCTATTCTTATCTTTCTAAGCGGGAAAACATACTGTATCTCCTCAATCTGGTAGTTGTCCAATAGAGTAATCGCACTCTCCAGCTGCCCCGATGCCATTGTTAAGTTTAAAAGTCTCTCATGGTTATCTTTCCACAGAAATAGAGAGTCATATTCGATAGCATTTAAGTAATTTTTATTAAATGCAGTATCAAGCTCCCTACTGAAAGATAGACCCCCTCCGCTTATAAGATTCCGGTACTGATAGATCTTTACCTTTGAGTATACACTATCAAGAGAGTCCTTTGCAATCTTTAGCTGACTAAGATTTTGAGACATAATCTCATTACTGAATCTACCCTCTTCCGAACGTTTGAATGAGTAGCCATCAATAGAGATGATCATCTCTTGCCTGGAGAATCCTATTCTCTGCATTGTATAGGAGGTGTCGGTGGTGCCGTAATTTCTTGGCTCCTCTTCGTAAGAGTAACCGTCAAAGAGAGTGAAGAGCAGATTTTTTTTATCAAAAGTAAACTTAATAGATCCGGAATCTGCAAGTGTTAGGCTGGTGTTTCCGTTATTCTCCTTATGGGTGTACACCATAACGTTGTATATAGATCCTGTCTCCTCATCTCTCTCTCCTATTCTTATATTGTACCCCTCAATTCCATCATAGAAGATTCCTGTTGGGATTCTTATCTCATCTTTAGTTCTGCTTATGTCATCGCGGAGTGAGTAGATCTTATTGTAAGAGACCGGTATAAGATTGTTTGATGCAAAAAAAGCACCGATACTGACGGCAAACGAGAGGAAGATTAGGGGCAGCAGAACTCTCTGAAGAGATATTCCGGCAGCTTTAAGTGCAAGAAGTTCGTTATCTTCTCCCATTCCGCCTAAGGTCATGATTGAGGCAAGAAGTGTAGCTATAGGCAATGCAAGGGGAATCAGAGTTGCCGAGCCCCATGCCAGAAACTCTATAATTACAAGAACACTGAGCCCTTTTCCTACCAGTTCATCAATATATAGCCACAAGAATTGCAGCATCAGTGCAAAAATTACAATGAGAAAGGTTAGGACAAATGGTCCAAGAAACGATTTTAAAATAAATTGGTCTAATTTTTTCAATTGTGCCTTTTTAATCGCTATAATTGTCTTGTGGCAGACTCTATCAGTTTCTCTACTGCAGAATCTATGCCCTCCCTGTTTTTCCCGCCGGCAGTTGCATAGAAACTCTGACCTCCGCCACCACCTTTTATAAGTGCAGCAGCCTCGCGAATATCTTTTGATGCATTAAAGCCGTGTTTTACAAGATCATCTGTATACATCAGGGCTAATGAGGGTTTATCCTCGTCTGTAAATCCCGCAACAAATGCCGTATTGGTCACCTCTCCTCTAAGCATAAAGGCAACGCTTCTAACCAGCTCTCCGCTGTACTCTCCCTTAAGAAGAACCAGGTCAACCCCATTTATACTCTGCTTATGTCCGAGAATTCTCTCTTTAAGAGATAGTGCCATCTCTTTTATACCCTCCTCAAGTTTTTTACGAAGCTGTTCGTTTTCTGTAATAACCTTTTGAACTGCATTTACAATATTTGGAGAGTTATTGAGTAGATTTTTTATTGACTTAAGAGTATCCTCTCTCTCCTCTGTAATCTTCTCGGCGTGGTATCCTGTTGCCGCCTCTACTCTCCTTACTCCTGCTGCTATAGCCGATTCTGACACTATCTTAAAAAGTCCGATATTACCGGTTGATTCGGTGTGAATCCCGCCACACAGCTCGATTGACTCTCCAAAACCGATTACTCTTACCTTCTCGCTGTACTTCTCGCCGAATAGAGCAATTGCCCCCATGCTCTTTGCCTGCTCTACCGGGGTATCCCGATACTCCCTCCTCGGAGTGTTCATTCGGATATAACTATTTACCAGATTCTCGATTTTACGAAGATCTTCATCGGAGATCTTCTCGTAATGAGAGAAGTCAAAACGGAAATACTCGTAGTTTACCAATGATCCCTTCTGCTCTATATGTGAGCCGAGTACTTCGCGAAGTGCCCTGTGAAGTAGGTGTGTTGCAGTGTGGTTGTTTGCAATAACCTCCCTTCTAGGGGAGTCAACTCTTGCAATAAAAAGGCCATTAATATCTCCGGGTAGTTTGTCTGTAATATGGAGACTCTGGTTATTCTCCCTTATTGTGTCGGTAATGAAAGTCTCCTCACCGGATTGTGAAATTAAAACTCCGGTATCTCCTACCTGACCACCCCCCTCTGCATAAAATGGGCTCTTATCAAAAACAAGTTGATAATACTCCCTGTTTTTAGCCTTTATTTTACGGTACCTTGCAATCTTAACCTGCTCTTCGCACTTCTCATACCCTACAAACCGGGCATCTGTAAGGGGGTATATCTCAACCCAGTCACTCTCCTGTGTGGTTGTAGCATTTCTGCTTCTCTCCTTCTGTTTCTCAAGCTCCTTTTCAAATCCTGCAAGGTCAATTGTGTAACCATTCTCTTTTGCGATCAATTCACTCAGGTCAATCGGGAAACCGTATGTATCGTAAAGCACAAACGCATCTGCACCACTGATTTTTCTATCTGATGTGTTTCTCTCCATAAGGGTATCCATCATTCTTATCCCTTTTTCCAGAGTTCTGAGAAATGACTCCTCCTCCTCGCGTATAACTTTCTCGATAAGTGACTGCTGAGATTTAAGTTCCGGGAAGGCTTCTCCCATGTCACCTGCAAGTCTCGGGATTAGTTTATATAACAAGGGCTCCGATGATCCAAGGAATGTGTAAGCATAACGTACTGCCCGGCGTAGAATTCGTCTGATAACATATCCTGCCTTTACGTTTGAAGGGAGTTGCCCATCTGCAATAGAGAAGCTTATGGCACGGATGTGATCTGCAATAACCCTCATTGCCACTCCTGTGCGAGGAGACTCTTCATAATCCCTACCGGTGATAGTGCTTATTTCAGATATCATTCCGGAGAAGACATCAGTGTCGTAGTTGCTTCTCTTTCCCTGCATTGCCATACAAAGTCTCTCCAAGCCCATCCCTGTGTCTACGTGTTTCTGAGGGAGTGGTACCAACTCACCGTTTGCTCTTCGGTTGTACTGAATAAATACCAGATTCCATATTTCAATAACGAGGTGGTGGCCTTGATTTACAAGTGTCCCGCCATCGACCTGCGATCTCTCAATGTCAGATCTGATATCTATATGAATTTCACTGCAAGGACCGCATGGGCCTGTATCTCCCATCTCCCAGAAATTATCCTTTTTATTTCCAAACAGGATACGATCTGCAGGCAGATATTTTTGCCATTCGCTCCGTGCTTCATCGTCAGGAGAGATTCCATCATCCGAACTACCTTCAAAAACTGTTGCATACAACCTTCCGGGATCAAGCTTGTAAACATTGGTCAGTAACTCCCATGCCCACTCAATTGCCTCCTTTTTGAAATAGTCTCCAAAACTCCAGTTGCCAAGCATCTCGAACATAGTATGGTGATAGGTATCGTGCCCCACCTCTTCGAGGTCATTGTGTTTACCGCTCACTCTCAGGCACTTTTGAGTGTCAGCCACTCTGGGATGCTTAGGGGTTGTGTTTCCAAGAAACCACTCCTTGAATTGATTCATCCCTGCGTTTGTAAACATGAGGGTAGGGTCATCCTTAACAACCATGGGGGCCGAAGGTACAATCGTATGCCCCTTCTTCTCGAAGAACCTTAGGAAATTATCCCTGATCTCATTTGATGTCATATCTCAATTTGGTATTTATCTCTATTTAAAATGAATCACAAAAATAGGTTTTTTATTAAAATTATATAAATTTGCATGAAATAAAGAGTTG
>CAZCXB010000090.1:0-8142 GCA_964502485.1 uncultured Muribaculaceae bacterium
CTATAATACTAGGATTGATTCTTAGCTCTTGCGGAACTACAACCAGATATGCAGCAGCTTCGTATGAAGATGCTATCTATCAGAAACCCGGCTCCGGGAATTACATTGTAGTAAACACACAAGATAATCAGGAGCTAAAGGTTCTTAAAGGAAAAACCCTTGAATCAAATCAGGCAATTATCAATGGCAGAGTGGTTGAAGCCATTTATACCGACGAATCAGGGAATGTTGAGATCGATATGGAAGATGAAAAGACTTATCTGATACTCAATCCGGGAGAGTCTTTTGAGGATAGGCTTACCAAATTCGAAAACCCAGTCTATTATGTAAACATAACTCTTAACTACAGAGATTCGTTTAACCCATGGTATTGGGACCACGCTTACAATCCATACTTCTATCACTACCGTATGCGCCACTTATATTGGCGCAACCCTTTCTTTGCATACTACCACTTTAACTCTCCATGGTACGGCCATGATCATATGTACGGATGGTATATAGACCCTTTTATTGGATTGGACTACATGTGGAGATACAATCACTATATGGGCATAAGTCCTTGGAATATGCATTACTACTCGTGGTACAGTGATCCTTACGATTATTGGTGGTACAGTAATCCAAATAACTATCGCTATGATAATGCTGGAAGAGACAGATATTACGGCAGAAGAGAGAGTGTGAGAGAGAATCGTGAAGAGAGAGGAGAAGGTCGCGAGAATATCTCTACCGATGGAGTTACAAGAAGGGGCAGCGCAAGGGTAGAGCAGGTGAGAGGTGAAAATTTCTATAATGGAAATCTGAGCTCTACCGAGAGTCTCTACAGACGTGAGATGAGAAGTGAAGGTAACGGAACCCAGATAAGCAGTGATCGTAATGTCAGCAACCAAAGAAGAGAGAGTACAGGTGTTAACCGTAATGTTACTGCCGGCTCTGCCCGCAGAACAGGGAGTGAGATAAACAGAACCGGTAATAGTGAGGTTACCCGAAGGAGTACAGAGGTTACCAGAAGAGGTACAACTGAGGCTGGCAGAAATACCGGCAGCACAGTCAACAGAACCGCAAACACCCAAAGATCTGCAGGTACAGTCAACAGAACCGCAAACACCAGAACATCTACAGGTACAGTAAATACAGGCACAGTAACCAGAGGTTCTGTAAACACGGGAACATCCTCAGGCACAGTTAACAGAGGCAACACTTCGGGTAGCTCAACACGTAGACCTGATGCAATCTCCTCAAATAACTACAGACCGTCACAAAGCCAGAGATCTACCTCTACTACCTCATCTTCAAGAACATCTATAAACAACTCTGCTTCGGTATCATCTGACTCAAGAAGGAGTGTATCCAATAGCAACACATCAGCATCTTTCCGCAGCAGTAACACCGGTGTATCAACTTCCTCATCTTCAAACACATCTTCTTCTGCCTCAACTAGCAGCAGCAGTAGTAGTAGTAGTAGTAGCAGTAGCAGCAGCAGTGGATCAGCATATCGCAGATAAGGGATAGTTAATTTTTTATAATTTAAAGTATGAAGAGAGTTATTACAATAGTATTAGCATTGCTTGCCTCTAACCTGATTTTTGGACAAGGTGCAATTGATGCCCTAAGGTTTTCGCAGATAAAATACGAAGGGACAGCAAGATCTATGGCTTTAGGCAATGCATTTACTTCACTTGGGGGAGATATATACTCAATGAGTATTAACCCTGCCTCCTCTGCAATATTCCGCTATAACGAGTTTGTTTTTACCCCTTCCCTACTGAATGAGAGTGTAAATACTCAATATCTCAATAATAAGGAGAGCGAGAACTGGATTAAACCCGGAGTATCAAATCTTGGTTTTGTGGGTAAGATTAAAGTGGGGAGCGGAGGATACGGATTACAGAGTGTAAGTTTCGGGATAGCTGTCAATAAGCTTAGTAACTTTACCAGCAGATCGTACTCCAGCGGTATTAATGCTCAGTCAAGCTGGCTTGGATCACTTGCAGAGGGGTTAGGCGGAGTCTATAACGGAGACCTTAATATCAACGATAGCTGGAATCCATTTTATGACTATCCGGGCGCATCGTGGAGAGAGATTCTTGCATGGAACTCAAATCTACTCGACCCTCTTCCGGACTCTGATTATGATTATATCGGAGCTACAGAGAATATCCGAAATATGCAGATTGTGATGGGAGGGCCTGTAGATCAGCAATTCTACCGCGAAAAGAGGGGAAGTATCTCTGAGATTGTTTTTAATGCGGGAGCAAATATAGCTGACAGATTCTTTATCGGAGCAAACATAGGGCTACAATCGATAAGTTTCAGCGATTTTCAAAAATACTCCGAGGTGGCTCAAAATCCAACCGACTTCGACTCAAAGTTCTCCTCATTTACGCATACCTACAGACTAAATTCAGAAGGGGCAGGGATTAACTTTAAGGTTGGCTTTATTGCTCTTCCTTTTGCAGGGCTAAGATTGGGAGGAAGTATCACTACACCCACATGGCACCTGATAAAGGATGAGTGGGATGAGACAATTGACGCAAGATACTCAGATGGTTACAAAAGCTCTATTCTCTCTCCTGTGGGTGAGTACAGCTACAGGGTAAACTCACCGTTCCGCTGGAATCTCGGAGCCTCCTATATATTCGGAAAAACAGCACTTATCAGTCTTGATTATGAAGGGGTTGACTACTCATCAATTACAATGCTTTCAGAAAACGGAGACAAATTTGAGTTCAGAGATGCAAATAACTATATATCATCTAATTTTCAGGCAACCCATATCTTAAGGGGAGGTATTGAGATTAAACCGGTTCCCTCAATTGCCTTAAGAGCAGGTTATACTCTATACGGTAATCCGGAAAAGAGTTTTGGAAGTGAAGTGGAGTACATATCAGGCGGAGTGGGTATTTCCGGCAATAAGGGATCATTTGTCGATGTTGGTTTCCGTAAAAGAATGTCAAATAGTGAATCATTCTCACTTTATGACGATTATGCCCACCTTACTGCACCTAGGGGTACTATAGAGGATTCCGGCTGGAATCTTCTGGTAACACTTGGATTCAGGTTTTAAAGAAACTTATAGGCCTCCGGGCCTTCGTTAAACAAAAGATCGATAACAGATAGATTGGCAACAAATCCGAATTTATGGGCGAATACCTGATGGTATCGCCCATTTTCGTTTATAGTCACTATTGGCGACTCTCTCTTTGGGTGGATAGTGTATCTGTAATCTCTATCACCGTAATCTGAACTCCACTCCTCTGTAAGCTTTACGGAAGCCGAAGCGCCAATCAGCTGAAGCAGCAAGAGGGTCAGCTCTCTGTTATAGTCAAACAGCCTCTCATAACGATTTTTATAGAACGGGGCAAAATCATCTTCGTAGAAATCGAAATATGGAGATGAGCGGTATGCCGAAACAATTGCTCTCCAGTGATTTGTCTGCCAGTTTTTTGAATTGTCAATAGTAATCTCCCTAACCGGAACAGATTGGTTTCCGGCTCTCTGTACAGGTATTACAAGAGATAATGGGCCGTTAGCACCATAAATTGTACAGCGGTTTCTATAAGACTGTTTTTGATAGCTCTCCCACTGCTCAAGTTTCCACTCTCCTTTAGATATGATTGTCCTAAAGTAATCGATCGGAGGGAGATAAGCAGTAGTTAAAACTACATGTTTGTAACTATTCATCCAAAGAGTCTACGCTTCCTCTTATAATTCCTCTTCTTGAACTCTTAATAAAATCTACAATAATCCTCATCTCCTGGGACTCCTTAAAGTCACTCTCGAGTCTCTCACAAGCATCAGTTGTATTAAGGCCATTGTGATAGATAACTTTATAGATATCACGAATCTCGTCAATCTTTTCGTTAGAGAAGCCTCTTCTTCTCAAACCTATTACGTTTACACCTCCAAAAGAGAGGGGCCTTCTTCCTGCCACTATATATGGTGGAACATCCTTCCCTATCATAGAGCCTCCGGAGAGCATTGAGTGGGCACCAATATGTGTAAACTGGTGGGCAGCCGAGTGTCCTCCGATAATTGCAAACTCATCAACGTCTGTAACCCCTGCAATCCCTACATAACTCACAAGAACAACATTATCTGCAATATTGCAGTCGTGGGCAATATGCGCATAGGACATAATCATACACCCACTTCCTACTTTTGTTGTGCCTCTGCCGCTCTTTAGTGTACCTCTGTTAATAGTGACATACTCCCTTATTATGGTATTGTCACCTATCTCGACATAAGTAACTTCTCCTCCAAACTTATAATCCTGTGGTTCCCCGCCTATTATCGCACCGGGATAGATTCTGCAGTTTTTACCAATCCTGACATTATCCAGAATAGTGGTGTGCGGCCCTATCCGGCATCCGTCTCCAATCTCTGCCGTTGCAGCAATATATGAGAAGGGCTCTATTACAACATTTTTGCCAATTTTAGCATCAGGATGAATATACGATTGATTCATATAGAGTTATTACTTATTCTTAATTACCTGAGCAACAAGATCCGCCTCGCATGCAAGGGTATTACCTACATATACCTCACCCTTCATACAAACAATAGACCTTCTCATAGGTGCAGTTAAAGTCAACTTTATTACAAGGACATCTCCCGGAACAACCTTTCTCTTGAATTTTGCATTATCTATCTTGGCAAAATATGTGGAGTGTCTTTCCGGTTCTTCAAGATCTGACAGAACAAGAATTCCTCCCACCTGAGCCATAGCCTCAATAATAAGAACCCCCGGCATTACCGGTTCGTCCGGAAAGTGACCAATAAAGTAGCCCTCATTTACCCCTACTGTTTTGATCCCAATAACAACATCGTGAGTCATTGAGATTATTCTGTCCACCATAAGAAAGGGTGGTCTGTGCGGTAACAGCTTTTTTATTCCGTTAATATCTATAACAGGTTCTGCATTTGGGTCAAATTGTGGAATTTCCCTGGAATTTAAATTCTCTTTAGCCATTTTTATAATAAGTTTTGCAATTTCTGTATTTATTTTATGTCCGGGTTTATAGGCCACTACCCTACCTTTTACCCTTACACCTGCCAGCGCAAGGTCTCCTAAAAGGTCGAGAAGTTTATGCCTGGCACACTCATTGGAAAATAAAGGCTCCTCAATATTCACATATCCCCTCTCTATTGGCCCGTTTCCGCTCTTGTTAAACAACTTAGCTACAGTCTCCAACTCCTCTCCCTCTATCCTATCCTCTGCAATTACAACTGCACTATCTAAGTCTCCACCCTTGATAAGGTTGTTATTTATCAGAGGAACAATGTCATGAAAGAAGACAAATGTTCGGCATGGTGCTATTTCTGTAAGATAGTCACTCTTTGATGTATATCTCGCATATTGATTTCCAATTACTTTAGAGTTAAAATCAACTAAAACCTCAACAGAGAAATCTGAATCCGGGTAGATTGTAATCTCAGATCCGGTTTCTGAGTCCTTCACCGACAATGGCTCAATAACCCTAAAGAACACTCTCTCTCTGTTCTGAACTACAAATCCATCAGCAGATATTACCTCTGCATATCTGAGTGCACTTCCATCAAAAATCGGAATCTCAGGTCCGTCTGTCTCAATGAGGGCATTGTCTATCCCCAATGAGAAGAGAGCTGACATAAGATGCTCTACTGTAGATACTTTAGCTCCATGATTCTCAATTACTGTTCCCCTTTGGGTCGAAACTACGTTATCTGCACTGCAATTAAATGGAGTTGAATCCTCTATATCTACCCTCCTTATTTTTATACCGTGACCTTCAGGAGCAGGAATAATCCTCACTGTAACATCAGCCCCGGAATGTAGACCCCTTCCTTTGAATGAATATATATTTCTTAAAGTCTGCTGCTTATCTTGCATAAAAATTTAACTCACCGGTGTTAAACCGCAAAGTTACAAAATTTCACCTATCTTTTGTGTAAGTTTCTGAATATTGCATAGGACTTGAAATACTCTCTTGCATCAATGGCAGGACTACCTACAATAGAGCGTCCCTCCTCCTTAACAGTTGACATAATACCTGCCTGTGCACCTATTTTTGTATTATCAGCTATCGAGATATGACCCGCTATCCCTACCTGTCCTCCAATCATACACCCTTTGCCTATCTTAGCCGATCCGGATATGCCGGTTTGAGCAGCGATAACAGTATTCTCCCCTATCTCTGTATTGTGTGCTACCTGAATTAGGTTGTCAAGCTTTACGCCTCTGCGAATTATCGTAGATCCTATAGATGCTCTGTCAATTGTAGTATTAGCCCCAATCTCGCAATTATCCTCAATAATTACATTCCCGGTTTGAGGTATCTTCTTGAAAGTTCCGTCCGGAAGCGGTGCAAAGCCAAATCCATCTGCCCCAATAACAGCGTTGGAGTGGATAATACACTCGGAGCCCACTACACAACCGGCATAAATCTTAACTCCCGGGTAGATAATTGTATTATCTCCTATTGTAACACCATCTCCAATATAGCATTGCGGATAGATCTGACAACCTTTACCCACTACCGCTCTCTTTGAGATTACAGTACCTGTTCCAATATAACAGCCCTTTCCAATTCTGGAACTCCATGATATCTTAGCACTTAAAGATCTCCCCCTCTTCCTGTTGCTCTTTAGTGAATTCATAAGATCCAGCATGGTTGCAATTGCCTGGTAAGCATCATCGACTTCAATAATTGTTCCGTTGACCGGAGCTGTTGGTTTGAATGTCCTGTTAAGCAATACAACAGATGCTTTGGTCGTATATAGAAAACTCTCATATTTGGGATTCCCCAAAAATACAAGAGTTCCCGGTTTCCCGCTCTCGATGCGGGCTATTGAGGATATCTTGACATCCGGATCGCCCTTAAGCTCTCCACCAAGATGATCTGCAATATATTGTGCTGAAATTTCCATAATTACCTAATTAAGATTTGCTGTACAAAGAAAATATTTTTTTGTGATTCCGGAAAACGCTTTGGCAGAGAGCATGTCGGAAATATGATATACATCCTGAATATCACCTTTGGCTGTCAATATTTTGATATCTCCCTCCTTTGCATCGTAACCTCTGTTCTCAACCTCGCCTTTTTTTACAAAACATGATATATCTTCACCAACCCAAGGGTTTTTTTCTAAAAACTCACTGCAGCTTTTATTAAAATCACTATCTGAAACAGGATGATTTAAAAGCCGTAACTTGGGTAATCTTCTTTCTGTTAGCATTTTACAGAGAATAGACAAAACTCTGTCACTAGAGAACTGCCACTGTTTTATTGCTGCCATAATATCTGTATCATCAAGTCTGGCAAACATCTCAAGAGACTCCTCCTTTGCAAAGCTCTTTGGAGTAAACTCTCTAACAAGAAAGTACTGAATTGCAGGTGAACCTGTAAGCACCTCACCTTGTGATGCAAGAGATCTTGCTCTGTAGAGTATTTCGTTAAGCAGTTGTTCGGCTGCAACAACAGTCTTATGGAGATAGACCTGCCAATACATCAACCTCCTCGAGATTAGGAATTTTTCTATTGAGTATATACCCTTCTCCTCAACAACAAGGTTATTATCCACAACATTCATCATCTTTATTATCCTCTCAAGGCCAATCATCCCCTCTGCAACACCGGAAAAAAAGCTATCTCTTTTAAGATAATCAAGACGATCAGCATCAAGCTGTCCGGATAGCAGCTGGTGAAGAAATCGTTTTGGGTAGCTCCCCTCAAAGATTGATACTGCGGTATCAAGTCCACCACTAAACTCTCTGTTAACTCTTCTCATCAGGGCGAGAGAGATCTCTTCGTGTGATACTCCGGAGATGATATTATTTTCGAGTGCGTGGCTGAACGGACCATGTCCTATATCGTGTAAAAGCATTGCAGCTGCGGCAGACTCCTCTTCATGCGGAGTTATATTAATCCCTTTGCTCCTAAGAACTGTAACGGCCTCTCTCATCAAGTGCATAGCTCCCAGAGCGTGAGACAGACGTGAGTGAGTTGCTCCCGGGTAAACAAGATTTGTAAGACCAAGCTGTTTAATATCCCTTAATCTCTGGAAATATGGATGTTCAATTATTTGCAATACAACACCTGCCGGAATCCCAATAAAACCGTGTACAGGATCATTGATAATTTTATATCTGCTTATCAT
>CAZCXB010000091.1:0-8001 GCA_964502485.1 uncultured Muribaculaceae bacterium
AAATCGCCCGTAAATAATCTTACTGATGCCAATAAGCTTCCCACTTTTAGATGGAGCACTTCAAAAGATCCGGACAATGATGAGGTAACTTACAGATTAGAGTACTCCCAGAGCCAGGATAACTGGACATATTTCTCAACTTTAAAGGATTCTGTATACAACCTTCCCGCTTATCTTGACGATAACAAAAAATATTACTGGAGGGTCTCAGCTTCTGATGCATTTGGCGGAACATCATATTCCGATGTATATACCTTTACAACAGGTACCAAAACAAGCTATTTTGATGGTCAGTACAAGGTTGCTCAAGAGAATACCCTTGGGACAACTCCTTCTGAGATTCTATTTTTGGGAGATGGATATATATCGGAAGATTATGAGCAGGGGGGATTATTTGACAAGGATATTGATGAGGGGATAGAGCACTTCTTTAGTGTAGAGCCATATAAGAGCTATAGGGAGTATTTTAAAGTCTATAAGCAGGCCGGCTACTCCAGAGATAGCGGTGTTAAGCAGACAGATAAGAGCATAACCAAGAATACAAAATTCAACACAGATTTCCTGGGTGGATCATCAATGTCAACCAACACAGATCTCGCTTTTGATTATGCAAGAATGATTCCGGGTGTGGACAACAACAAACTTAAGACGCTTCTTATTATTATGGTTGTCAATCAGAACCGCTATGCAGGGACATGCTGGATATGGTCAGATGGTAAGTCTGTAGCAATAGTGCCTGTAAGTAAATCGACTTCACCGGGGTCGCACTATCGCAATCTACTTCTTCATGAGGCAGCCGGACATGGATTTGCAAGATTGGCAGATGAGTATATATCATCGGCAAATGCCGGAAAGACTCTACCGGAGGAGGAGAAGGTGAAGTTCAATAACTGGACAAAATTTGGGTTCTATCCAAATGTAGATCTTACAAGCGATGTTACAGCCATTAAATGGAAGCACTTTATAGATAAGCCCGGATATGGCAGAGTATCTGCTTTCCAAGGCGCTTTCTACTATACATTTGGTGCGTGGCGGCCAGAGACGTCGAGTGTTATGATACAGAATGAACCATATTTCAATGCCCCTTCAAGAGAGTTTATAGTTAAGAGGATTCTTACAACAGCAGGCCTTGAGTTCTCCTTTGATGCCTTTGTTGAGAGAGATATAGAGAAGGCCCCTTCTCAGGCGGCAATAATGCAGACAAAAAGCATAAATCCTTTGACCTTTATACCTCTTGCTCCTCCTGTGATGGTAGAATAATTATTTAAAGAGCCTCTCTATTATGAAGAACAACCCCCTTGCAATAACTCTGTTATTAGCAGTAATCATCCTATTCGGTTGCCAGAAGGAGCCGCCACCGTCACTTGAATTGTCAATAAAAGAGGTCATTCTTGATAATGTTGACGGAAAAGGTGTTATAGAGGTAAAATCGAATGGAAAGTGGACAGTTGAGCTATCGGGAGGTTGGTTTACGGCTTCACCTATGTCGGGGACAGGTGACGGTGAGATCCAAATCTCTGCTCCCAACAATTTTGGTACAGATGACAAAAGAGTTACTCTCTATGTAATCTGCAAGGATATACAAAGAAGTGCCAGGTTAAACCAGAACTATTCACGCCTTGAGTTTCCCAAATCACAATTCTCATTTCCAAAAGAGGCTTCATCAGAGGTTTTTTATCTGACAACCAATACAAAATGGCAAATTGAGATTCCGGCGGGTGTTAACTGGATTAATGCCTCTCCTCTATCCGGAGATAAAGATACCGAGGTGAGGCTTACTATCTCTGCTAATATATCCGGAGTAAGGAGTGCTGAGATTCTCTTTAAGTATGCAAATACAAGCAAGGTGATCTCTCTATCTCAGGAGAGAGCAGTAAACTCTGCACCAACAGCATCTGCTCTTAAATCACCTGTTAATAACCTCTCAAATGCCAACAGACTACCAACATTTAGATGGTCCGCTTCCAAAGATCCCGATGGAGATCCTGTAAAGTATTCAATTGAATATAGTAAAGATCAAAACAACTGGAGCTCATCTGCCCTCTCAAATGATACGGTTTTCAATCTTAACAGCTATCTCGACCAAAATCAGCTATACTATTGGAGGGTTAAGTCGGCAGATATCGACGGTGCTTTTACATACTCTCAAACATATAGCTTTACAACTGGAACTAAGAGAAGCTACTTTGACGGTGAGTACAAGGTTGCACAAGTTAATACAAAGGGTGTTAACCCATCGGAGATACTCTTTATAGGAGATGGTTATATATCAGAAGATTATGAGGAGGGTGGACTTTTTGATAAGGATATTGATGAGGGTATTGAGCACTTCTTTAGCATTGAACCCTACAAGAGCTACAGAGAGTACTTTAAGGTTTATAAGCAGGCGGGATACTCAAGAGATAGAGGTGTAACTCAAACAGATAAGAGCATCACAAAGAGCACAAAATTTGGAGTTGTATTTAAAGGGGGCTCCTCGATGGAGTCTAATAGTAGTGCTGTATTTGCACATGCAAAACTTATTAACGGAGTTGATGACATTAGGTTAAGGGATATTCTCATTAATTTGATTGTTAATGAAAACAGATATGCCGGAACCTGCTGGACATGGAGTGACGGAAAGACAATCGCAATCACTCCGGTCAATAGATCGACAAATATTAACTCTCATTATGGAAGTATTCTGCTTCATGAGGGTGGGGGGCATGGTTATGGAAGATTGGCAGATGAGTATGTAAGCTCTGCAAATTCAGGAAAGAGTATATCTGACGATGATAAAAAGAAGTTACAGGAGCGTTTTACTAAAGGTTATGCAGCAAATGTAGATCTTACCGGAGATTCAACTCAGGTTAGATGGAAACACTTTATTTTAAAGGATGGATATAAAGGAGTTGGTACTTTTCAGGGTGGCTACTACTACACATTTGGTGTCTGGAGGCCGGAGGCATCAAGTTGTATGATATCCAATATGAGATACTACAACGCTCCTTCAAGGGAGGCAATCGTTAAGAGAATAATGACTACTGCCGGCATTGAATTCTCCCTAGAGACATTTGTAGAAAAGGATATTGCAAAATCTCCATCCAATGCAGCCCTATTGCAGACAAAAAGCTATAATCCACTTACATTCATACCACTTGCCCCTCCTGTAATGGTAAAGTAACACCTTGGCAAGGGTTGTGGCAAAATTGAGAGTTATTTCCTGTCCATTTACGGTTATTTCCCGCCCATCAGCTGCCTGCCGTTTATTGGGCGGCAGCTGCGTGAATAACCGTAAGTCCAAGAATAACTCTCTGCTTTGCTAAAGTTCCATACTCCTCTCAGGTTTTTTTGCAATGCTCAGATAATCAAATGCAATTTTTTATAATCTTACTAAAAACGTAAAAGCTCCCTTGCTAAAACGCAGGAATATAATGTTTTGCAAAATAAACCGAGAGGTGGTACGGTAAAAAAGCTAGCGCAGCATTAAAAATAGTTTCAAGGCAGTAATAAGAGCTGCTAGCGGTAAATACACCTGCGTAACGGTAAACACACCTGCGTAGCGGTAAGCACACCTGCGTAGCGGTTAGCACACCTGCGTAGCGGTTAGCACACCTGCGTAGCAGACCACTTTGCCAAAGCCGACTTTATATAAGAAACAGAGGCTGTCTAATAGTAGGCAGCCTCTGTTTAATTATAAAGAGTAAGGATTTACTCCTCTTTTTTACTTTTGAAGACTCTTTGGTAATCGTCCTTAGAGGTAACGATAATTTTTTCGAACTCTCTGGTACCTGTTCCTGCAGGTATAAGGTGTCCGCAAATAACGTTCTCTTTAAGACCCTCAAGTGTGTCGGTCTTACCAAATGTTGCAGCTTCTGACAGTACTTTTGTTGTCTCCTGGAATGAAGCAGCAGACATAAAGCTGTTGGTACGAAGTGCGGCACGGGTAATACCCTGAAGAACCTGATTGGAGGTTGCAGGAATAGCATCCCTTGCCTCAACAAGTTTCAGATCTCTTCTCTTGAGTGTTGAGTTCTCTTCACGAAGACGTCTTACTGTAATTATCATCCCCGCTTTTAACTCGGTAGAGTCACCTGCGTCAAGAATAACTTTTTTATCGTAGATGTCATCATTCTCTCCCATAAACTCCCACTTATCTACCAGCTGCTCAGGAAGGAATCTGGTATCACCCGGATCTACAATCTCGAGTTTACGCATCATCTGCCTTACAATAACCTCAAAGTGCTTGTCATTAATCTTCACACCCTGCATTCTGTACACCTCCTGAACCTCATTTACAATATACTCCTGAACCCTTGTAGGTCCTTGAATTGCAAGAATATCGGTAGGGGAGATGGCACCTTCTGAAAGTGGCATACCTGCTCTTATATAGTCATTCTCCTGTACAAGAATCTGTTTTGAGAGAGGAACAAGGTATCTCATCTCCTCGCCTGTACGGGATTTGATTATAATCTCCCTGTTTCCGCGCTTAATCTTACCCATCTGAACCTCTCCGTTTATTGCAGATACAACAGCCGGATTTGATGGGTTACGTGCCTCAAATAGCTCTGTTACCCTTGGAAGACCACCTGTAATATCACCCGATTTACCGATAGCTCTCGGAATTTTTACAAGAATATCGCCTGATTTAACCTTTTTGCCGTTCTCCACCATAATGTGGGCACCAACAGGTAGGTTGTACTGACGAAGCTCCTGTTTGTTTTCGTCAAGAATACGAATAATAGGGTTCTTTGATTTATCACGAGACTCTATGATAACCTTCTCTTTATGGAGAGAGTACTCATCAGCTGCCTCTTCACGGAAAGTGACACCTTCGATAAGATTGTCAAAACTGATCTTACCGGCGGTCTCTGCTATGGTTAACGCATTGTATGCATCCCATTCACAAATCCTATCACCTTTCTTAACTGTATCTCCGTTTTTGTAGAACAAAGTTGCTCCGTAAGGGATATTGTGCGTAGATAGAACAATTCCTGTATTGATATCAACTGTTCTCATCTCTGCAGTACGTCCGATTACAATTTCCGATTTCTCGCCATTTTCAAACTCCTTAACAAGAGTTCTAAGTTCTTCAAACTCAACCCTTCCATCATATCTTGCAAGGATTTCATTCTCAGAAGCGATATTGGATGCTGTACCCCCTACGTGGAAAGTTCTTAGAGTAAGCTGAGTTCCCGGCTCTCCGATTGATTGAGCTGCGATTACTCCAACAACCTCTCCAATCTCAACCATTCTGCCGTTTGCTAGATTCCTTCCATAGCACTTGCCGCAAACCCCTTTACGTGATTCGCAAGTAAGCACGGAACGAATCTCCACCTGTTCTATAGGAAGTGACTGAATAAGCTCTGCAATCTCCTCTGTAATCTCCTGACCTGTCTCAACTATCTTCTCTCCGTTTAGCGGATTGTAGATATCGTGAACAGATGTACGGCCAAGGATCCTGTCATAAAGCGACTCTACTATCTCATCTTTATTCTTTATAGCCGTTGCAACCAGTCCGCGTAGTGTACCACAATCATCTTCGTTGATAATCACATCATGTGATACATCCACAAGACGACGAGTAAGGTATCCAGCATCAGCTGTTTTTAGAGCTGTATCCGCAAGACCCTTTCTTGCACCGTGGGTTGAGATAAAGTACTCAAGTACAGATAGACCCTCTTTAAAGTTTGAGAGAATCGGATTCTCGATAATCTCAGCCGAACTCGATCCCGATTTCTGAGGTTTTGCCATCAGACCCCTCATTCCGGAAAGCTGACGAATCTGCTCCTTGGAACCCCTTGCTCCGGAGTGAAGCATCATATAGACAGGGTTGAATCCCTGCTTATCTGTTGCAATCCTCTTCTCAACAATATTGGTAAGTTTTGAGTTTGTAGATGTCCAGATATCTATTATCTGATTATATCTCTCATTATTGGTTATAAGACCATTGTTATAAGAGAACATTATGTTTTCTACCTGTTTGTACCCATCCTCAATAAGGCCTGCCTTCTCAGGTGGGATGATAACATCCTCAAGATTGAATGATAGACCCCCCTTGAATGCCATTTTGAATCCTATCTCCTTAATATCATCAAGGAATTGTGCAGTCCTGGCAACACCTGAAACTTTAAGTACATTTCCGATGATGTCGCGAAGAGATTTCTTTGTAAGGATTTCGTTGATAAAGCCTACCTCAGGTGGAACAACCTGATTAAACAGGACACGCCCTACAGTGGTCTTAATCATCATGTTACCTTTGGATAGATCTAACATATCCTTAGGGATGCGAACATCAATCTCTGTATGAAGTGCTACGGTCCCCTCGTTATATCCTATAATAACCTCTTCGGGGCCATAGAACTTTCTACCTTCACCTTTTGCTCCGGGACGAAGCTTTGTAATGTAGTAGAGTCCCAAAACCATGTCCTGAGATGGTACTGTAATCGGAGCTCCGTTTGCAGGGTTAAGAATGTTATGAGACCCTAACATAAGTAACTGAGCTTCAAGAATTGCAGCATTACCAAGAGGAAGGTGAACAGCCATCTGGTCACCGTCAAAGTCGGCATTAAATGCCGTACATGAGAGTGGGTGCAGCTGAATTGCTTTCCCCTCAATCAACTTTGGCTGAAATGCCTGAATACCCAAACGGTGAAGGGTAGGTGCGCGGTTAAGCATTACCGGATGCCCCTTCATTGCGTTCTCTAAAATATCCCAGATTACCGGATCTTTTCTATCAACAATCTTTTTAGCTGATTTTACGGTCTTTACTATACCCCTCTCAATCAGTTTCCTGATTACAAAAGGTTTAAATAGTTCTGCGGCCATATCTTTAGGTATACCGCACTCATGCATCTTAAGCTCCGGACCAACAACTATCACCGAACGTGCAGAGTAGTCAACCCTTTTACCGAGAAGGTTTTGGCGGAAACGTCCCTGTTTGCCTTTTAGACTGTCGGAGAGAGATTTAAGTGTGCGGTTTGCCTCAGTTTTAACAGCGTTTGATTTCCTTGAGTTATCAAAAAGAGAGTCAACTGCCTCTTGAAGCATTCGCTTTTCATTCCTAAGAATTACCTCCGGTGCCTTGATCTCAATCAGTCTCTTAAGACGGTTATTTCTAATAATAACCCTGCGATAGAGATCATTAAGGTCAGAAGTAGCAAAGCGTCCTCCATCCAAAGGGACAAGAGGGCGAAGTTCCGGCGGAATAACAGGAATAACCTTGAGTATCATCCACTCAGGATTATTGATTGCCTTAGATTCACGGAAAGCTTCAACAACACTTAGCCTTTTAAGAGCCTCTGCTTTTCTTTGCTGAGATGTCTCGTTCTCTGTCTTGTGACGAAGATCATATGAGAGCTGGTCCAGATCTATCCTGCCAAGCATCTTGTAGATAGCTTCGGCACCCATTCCTGCCATGAACTTGTTGGGATCATTGTCGTCAAGAAGCTGATTCTCCCTTGGAAGTGACTCAAGGATACCTATATACTCATCCTCTGTAAGAAAATCGTGCTCTTTTACCCCATCAGCTTTTTTTACTCCGGCCTGGATAACAATGTATCTCTCGTAGTAGATAATAGCCTCAAGTTTCTTTGAAGGGATACCCAAAAGGTATCCAATTTTATTTGGAGTGCTGCGAAAATACCAGATGTGAGCAACGGGTACTGTTAGGGATATATGTCCCATTCTCTCCCGTCGAACCTTCTTCTCTGTAACCTCTACACCGCAACGGTCGCAAATAATGCCCCTGTAGCGAATTCTTTTATATTTACCGCAATGGCACTCATAATCTTTATAGGGTCCAAAGATTCTTTCACAAAATAGACCGTCTCTCTCCGGTTTATAAGTTCTGTAGTTTACAGTCTCCGGTTTTAAAACCTCGCCTGATGATCTCTCGAGAATCTCTTCCGGTGAGGCGAGACTTATGGTGATCTGGTTGAAATTACTCTTTACCTTTATATCTTTCTTTGTAGACATGTTATTCTATTTCAAAGATTTGCAAATACTTAATCTAATTAGTCA
>CAZCXB010000092.1:0-7991 GCA_964502485.1 uncultured Muribaculaceae bacterium
TTATTATACTAACTACTGGATTCATTGTTTTTTATACAAAATTGGTTTAGGACAAAAATAATGATTAATTTCGCTGCTGCAAATATTTTGAGTATGGAGCGCATTAAATTACATGACAAACAGTTCAGGATTTTTATCCCAAGTGAAAAGATTCAACAAAGCATTAGCGATGTTGCCTTGAAACTCAACAAGAAGTATAAACACGGAGTCTCTCCACTGTTTATAGCTGTACTCAACGGATCTTTTATGTTTGCTGCCGATTTACTGAAACAGCTGGATTTTCAGTGTGAAATCTCCTTTATCAAACTATCCTCTTACAGTGGGACCGAATCATCCGGAGAGATTCGGGAGGTTCTCGGCCTTGCCTCTCCAGTAACCGGCAGGGATGTAGTTGTTCTGGAAGATATTGTTGACACTGGAAATACCATTGTAGAGCTTAATAAGGTTCTGCTTGATAAAGGGGCAACATCCGTTAGTATTTGCACGCTTCTTTTAAAGCCCGATGCATATAAGAAGGATATTGCAATCGAATATGCAGCAATATCGATACCAAACGACTTTATCGTAGGTTTTGGTTTGGACTACAACGAACTCGGAAGGCAGTACAAGGATATATATGTGCTTGATGAGTAGCATAAAGAGATGAAATACTATATAATATTCGGCCCTCCCGGTGCAGGTAAAGGGACACAATCACCCCTGTTGACAAAGAGATTTGATTTGAAACACATCTCTACCGGGGAGTTATTAAGAGTTGAAATTGAAAAGGGTACAGAGATAGGTATCATTGCTAAAAATTTAATTGACAAAGGCATGTTTGTCGATGATTCAATAGTCCTTGATATGATTAGAAAAGAGATTTTTGAAACTGACTCATCTTTCAATGGTTTTCTCTTTGATGGTTTTCCAAGAACTATTTACCAGGCTGAGGAGTTTGACAAAATGCTCAGAAACTACAAAAACAGGAGTATCAATGCAGTAATCTCTCTTGAAATAGACGATGAGATAATTGTAGAGAGAATTACAAAAAGGGCAGAGATTGAAGGTAGGAGTGATGACTCATCGCAAGATACAATCAGAGCCAGAGTAGCAACTTATCATAAGAAGACAGAGCCACTGATAACATATTACAAAGAGAGAGGCAAATATTTTCCTGTAAAGGGAGATCTCCGGGTGGATGAGATCTTTGCAAATATTTGCCATATAATGGAGAGTATAAAGAATGAGTAATTCCAATTTTGTAGACTATGTAAGGATTTTCTGTGCTTCCGGAAACGGGGGGAAGGGTTCGGTTCACCTCAGAAGAGAGAAGTTTATCCCTAAAGGGGGACCGGACGGTGGTGATGGAGGAAGAGGAGGTAATGTGATTCTACGGGGGAATTCTCAGTACTGGACACTTATTCACCTTAAATACAGAAAGCATATCCGTGCAGAACACGGTGGCAAAGGGAGCGGATCTCTGTGTCATGGTGCTGATGGATCTGATATATGGCTTGATGTTCCTCTTGGAACTGTAGCAAGAGTTGCCGATACCGGCGAGTTTCTGTTTGAGATTACATCGGATGGTGAGGAGGTAATTCTTGCAAAAGGGGGCCGTGGAGGAATGGGAAATGCATTCTTTAAAAGCGCTACCAATCAGACCCCACGCTACTCGCAGCCGGGAGAAGAGGGTACAGAGAATTGGTATATCCTTGAATTAAAAATACTTGCAGACGTTGGACTTGTCGGTTTTCCTAATGCAGGTAAGTCGACACTACTATCGTCTATCTCAGCTGCAAAGCCAAAAATTGCCGACTATCCGTTTACCACTCTCGAACCCAACCTTGGAATAGTCGAGTGTCGTGATCACAAATCCTTTGTAATGGCAGATATCCCGGGAATAATAGAGGGTGCTCACGAAGGGAGAGGGCTTGGTTTAAGGTTTCTACGCCATATAGAGCGCAACTCAATGCTACTTTTTATGGTACCTGCAGATAGTAAAGATATAGCAAAGGAGTACAAGATTCTGTTGAGAGAGTTGAAGATGTATAACCCGGAGCTGCTTGACAAAGACCGTATTCTAGCTATCACAAAATCTGATCTTCTTGACGATGAGCTTATAAAGATGATTAAACGTCACCTCCCAAGAAAAATTCCTCATATATTTATCTCCTCAATAACAGAGAGTGGTCTGGACGAGCTTAAAGATATGTTGTGGGCTAAGCTAAATAGCTAGATAACAAGCTTATGGATTGGATACTTAATATAGATAGATCACTATTAATCTTCTTAAACGGTATCCACTCACCATTTTTTGATAAGGTGATGATGTTTTTTACAGCATCTCTACCATGGATTCCACTCTATATTATTTTACTTTTTTACATTATACACAGGTATGGAGTTAAAGAGGGAAATTACCGGTACACCGCTGCAATTATTCTCACTGCAATATTGACATTTGCAATAACAGATATGGGGAGCTCTTTCATAAAAGATATTACCGCACGTTTACGCCCTGGCCACGACCCATCTCTTGACGGAATTATAAGGCTATTAGATGGGAAAGGGGGGTTATATGGCTTTGTATCAAGCCATGCTGCAAATGTATTTGGATTAGCCACCTTTACATCACTTATCTTTAGAGGTAAAAAATACAGGATATCAATATTTGTTTGGGCATCACTTGTTTCATACAGCAGAATCTATGTTGGAAGACACTTCCCTCTGGATGTTCTCTTTGGGGCATTATCAGGCATAGCAGTCGGATATCTGATGTATACAACTCTTCATACAGTTTTTCTTAAAAAAATAACGGGTTGCAGCTCTTAGCAGGAGACCCGGACACAAAACATTATGCTATATATAATCGACCACTCTACCGACCCTCAATGGAACCTTGCAGCAGAAGAGTATCTCTTTAAAAAATTTAAGGAGCCTGTTTTTCGTCTATGGAGAAACAGCCCATCTGTAATTATTGGACTTCATCAGAACGCATTTGCAGAGATAAACATAGAGTATGTAAAAAAGAACAGTATCCCTGTTGTAAGGCGTCTCTCGGGAGGAGGAGCCGTTTTTCATGATCTTGGCAACCTAAACTTTACCTTCATCGACAATCGAGTAAACACAAACGAGACCTCTGCAGAGATGTTTGCCCGATTTACTCGCCCAATATTAGATGCACTTACCCTACTGGGCATAAAAGCCTCTTTAAAAGGGCGAAACGATCTGGTTATTGATGATAGAAAATTTTCGGGCAATGCTGTTGCTCTGTATAAAGAGAGAATATTACAGCATGGAACCATACTATTCTCGTCATCTATGGCAAACTTATCGGATGCTTTGGCAAACAGACCGGAACAGTATGAGAGTAAAGCTGTTAAATCTAATAGGGCTCGTGTGACTAATATTAGTGACCACCTGGAAAAGAGTATGACAATAGAGGAGTTTATCCATTTCCTGGAGCAGTTTATCTTGTCTCAAAAAGAGAATAGATATATTCAATACTGCTACTCTGCGGATGATCTTGCACAGATAGCAAAACTTAAGCTTGAGAAGTACAGCAAAGAGTCCTGGAACTATGGCTCATCCCCGGCATTTGAATACTCAAAGATAATGAGGTTTGAAGGGGGATTGCTTGAGGTCCATATGTCTGTAAAAAAGGGGGTTATTGAAGATATCAGGTTCTATGGAAACTATTTCTTCACTAAAGAGAGCAGAGAGCTGGAGGAGGTTTTAAGAGAGACACCGTATGATCCGGAATCGATGAAGGATTGTCTAAAAAGAGTAAACCTCTCCGATTACTTTGTTAATATAACCGAAGAGGAGTTTCTTAGCCTGTTTTTCTAAGCTGATATATCAGAGATTCAGATCTCTCTCTTCTTCTCTTTAACTTTTACGAGCAAATCCTTTAGAATTGCTATACAGTCAACTACCGCATCTTCAAATCTTCCTGAGTGACGCTCTACAACCAGGTCGTTCCCCGGAATAAAGAGTTTAATCTTAACGTTTTTGTTTTCGTAGTCCGGCAGAAGGCTTAAAATAACCTCCACGCTTTTAACTTCATCATAGAATTTCGGGAGCTTTGCCAGCTTCTTTTCAATGAAGTTGATAAGTTTTGCGTCTGCGTCAAATTTGAGTGACTGAATTCTGATGTCCATATTAACCTCCTTTTTTTGCTCTTGGATGAGCGGTTAAAAAAATCTTCTTTAGGTTCTCAAAAGAGTTATGAGTGTAAACCTGTGTCGCTGCAAGGGAGGAGTGTCCCAATACCTCCTTTATGCTATTCAGGTCTGCTCCGTTATTCAAAAGGTGTGTCGCAAAAGAGTGTCTCAATATATGGGGAGTTTTTCTCCCGCTAATACCCTTTGAGGATGACAGCTCTCTTTTTACTATCTTATTAACAAACGAAAGATACATTGGTTGTCCTGTATCGGTAAGAAATAGTCTCTTTTTTTCGTTATCACTATAGTAGCTTTCGAGCATTGAGAGGTAGGTGTCGAGGTGGGGAACAAGTGAATCCGGAACAGGAATCTCCCGAACCTTGTCGCCTTTGCCCGTAACTCTGAATATTGATCTTGACCTATCCCAATCTGATATCCTTAGTGACGCAAGCTCTGCCCTTCTCATACCTGTGCAGTAAAGAGTTGTCACCACCAATCTATCTCTCAGAGCAAAGAGATCATCCCTCTCAAACTCGGAGTTAAAGTAGCTATCCATTGCAGATGTTGTATAAAACTCCGGTAACCTCTTTACCTCTTTTGGCCTTTGAACACGCTTGACAGGATTTGCCTTAATTACACCTCTTTTTACGAGAAAGTTACAGTAACTGCTTATTGCTGATAGTTTGAGATTGATAGTTCTGGAGCTCAATCCCGACTTCATCGACTCGGCGATAAATCCTCTTATCTGTACAGGCAGCAAGAGATCCTCTTCGCTCTCCTCCGCTGAAGGAGATAGAAAATCATAGAACTCACAGATGCTCCCTCTGTATATCTCTAGCGTACGCGGGGAGTATCTTCTGTTAACCTTAAGGTATTCTATAAACGTCTCTGTGCTTCTCATAATCCGATTCTAATTTAACAAAAAAATCTGTATAAAAAAAGCTGTCAGAACTAACTGACAGCTTTAACAGATTTTATTGTATTGGATTACTCCTCGTTAAGACGCAGATTCTGAACGTAAACTGCTTTCTTAACTTCGTCTCTCCTTTTTACTGAATTCTTAACGAATGTCTTTCTGCTCCTTAACTCACGGATGGTTCCTGTCTTCTCAAACTTGCGTTTAAATTTCTTAAGCGCTCTCTCTATGTTTTCACCCTCTTTGATTGGCACTATGATCATATCGTATACACCTCCTTTTGTTGGGCTGCAAAAATAGTAATTTTTTTGATTCCCTACAATAATTAAGACTTTTTTTATTAAATTTGCATCCCTTTAAAAATAATGTTGTTATGAGTCTAAGTCAATTTCAAAGTCAGATATTACAGGGTATTCCGGAGACTCCTCCTCAACCAAAGTCGTGGGATCCATCTGTTAACCATGCGCCAAACAGAAAAGAGATTCTTAATTTTGAAGAGAAGAAACTGGCACTCAAAAATGCTTTACGCTATTTTCCAAAAAAGGATCATGATATTCTCGCACCCGAATTTGCCGAAGAGCTCAAAAGATACGGACGCATCTATATGTACCGCTACCGTCCTGACTACGAAATAACTGCACGTTCAATATACGATTTTCCTCACAAGTCGTTGCAGGCAGCAGCAATAATGCTTATGTTAAGCAACAATCTTGACTATGCAGTTGCTCAGCACCCTCACGAACTTATAACATACGGAGGAAATGGCGCTGTCTTTCAAAACTGGGCTCAGTACCTTATAACAATGAAGTATCTTGCTGTAATGACAGATCAGCAGACTCTTGTGCTCTATTCAGGACACCCTATGGGTCTGTTCCCATCACATAAAGATGCCCCGAGAGTCGTTGTTACAAACGGGATGGTTATACCTAACTACTCTTCAAAGGATCATTGGGAGAAATTTAATGCCCTTGGTGTATCCCAATATGGTCAGATGACAGCCGGTTCGTTTATGTATATAGGACCGCAAGGGATTGTACATGGTACAACAATAACTGTTCTTAACGCTGCAAGGATGAGAAATCGCGGTTCCGGTGATGCTATAAAGGGTAAGATCTTTGTCAGCTCGGGGCTCGGAGGAATGTCCGGAGCGCAGCCAAAGGCAGCAGTTATTGCCGGTGTTGTAGGGGTTGTTGCTGAGATTAATCCTAAAGCAGTACAAACAAGACATTCACAGGGGTGGGTAGACGAAGTCTATACCAATCTCGATCAACTTATGGAGAGAGTGGTGCGGGCAAGAGATTCCAAAGAGGCAGTATCTCTTGCCTATCAGGGGAATATTGTAGATCTGTGGGAAAAATTTATTGAATCCGGTGTTGATGTAGATCTTGGCAGCGACCAGACATCACTACATAATCCATGGTCGGGAGGTTACTATCCTGTAGGCTACTCATTCGAGGAGTCCAACAGACTTATGGCAGAGGAGCCTGAGAGGTTCAAAGATGAGGTTCAATCAACATTACGACGTCATACAGATGCTATCAATACCCTCTCCAATAGGGGAATGTACTTCTTTGACTACGGAAACGCATTTCTACTTGAGGCATCACGAGCAGGAGCCGATATTATGAAAGAGGATGGAAGCTTTAAATATCCATCTTATGTACAAGACATTATGGGACCACTCTTTTTTGATTACGGATTTGGTCCATATAGATGGGTTTGTACATCATCTAAACCCGAAGACCTTTATACCAGCGATTTAATTGCAGCAAGGGTGCTTGAAGAGATCTTGACAGATGCACCGGAAGAGATATCTTCTCAGCTCTCCGACAATATTCACTGGATAAAGGAGGCTCAAAAGAACAGGCTTGTGGTCGGATCTCAGGCGAGAATACTATACGCCGATGCCGAGGGTCGGATAAAGATTGCTCTTGAGATGAATAGGGCAATCAGAGATGGCAGGATATCGGCACCTATTGTTCTGGGAAGAGATCATCATGATGTATCAGGAACCGACTCTCCATACAGAGAGACATCGAATATCTATGACGGCTCCTCTTTCACCGCAGATATGGCTGTTCATAATGTTATTGGAGACTCATTCAGAGGTGCAACATGGGTATCCATCCATAACGGTGGGGGCGTTGGCTGGGGTGAGGTTATAAATGGAGGTTTCGGGATGGTTATAGATGGCAGCGAAGATTGTGAGATAAGAATCAAAAACATGCTTCACTGGGATGTAAACAATGGTATATCGAGAAGGGCTTGGGCAAGAAACAGTGCTGCAATATTTGCTATAGAGAGAGAGATGGCTAGAACTCCTCTTTTACAGGTTACAATACCATCAATAGCAGATGATAAACTAATAGACCTGACCGCTGACCATTTTTTCGACATCAAATCCCAGAGTTGAAGCATAATCCATAAGCTGCTCAACGATCTCAGGATTTGGCTTTCTATCCCTTGAGAGAATCCAGAGAAACTTACCTCCGGGATCTCCAACCAGTGCATGGTTGTACTCAGGATCTATCTTTAAAATCCAATAGTCTCCGGAGAAAGGCCAGAAGAAGCTCACCTTAAGTTTTGACGGCTCTTTAGGATCGGGCACCCATGCCCTCCCCTTTGCTTGTTTGATTCTGCTCCTATCCGCTATCACTCTCCCCTCATTGGTCACAATCACTGTACCATCCTCTGTAAGTTCGTAGTGTGCGGTAATATCCTCCAACCCCTCCTCAAACTTATTGGGAAGCCGGTATATCTCATACCATTTACCCATATATTTTTCCAGATCAAACTCCTCTACCGAGTCAAGTGCAAGATAGGCTGTAGAACAGGATACTGCAAAGAGGGTGAATAATCCGGATATCAATTTTTTCATTATAGACTAATTATTTGATATTATCTAAAACTCAATTTGATTACAAATTCCATAC
>CAZCXB010000093.1:0-7986 GCA_964502485.1 uncultured Muribaculaceae bacterium
GAGCTTCGAAAGATCTCTGGTAACTGTGTTTGTAGGAACGTTTTTGTTTATTTCTATTATATTGGGTTTAATTTTTTAAATATGTCTGAGATTTTGTGAACATCTCCTCCACCTCTTTTCTGTACTTTGAGTCAGGAAATTCGCTTATAAAATTGTAATACTCATCCGTAAGTGCAAGAAATCTCTCTCTCTGTTTGGCCGGTACACTGTTTGATGCATATCTGAAATTTGCTGCAACTATGTAGTAGAGGACCTCCTCTCTGTACTGATTATCGGCATTCTCCTTAAGAACATTCTTAAGAGCGTATGAGGCAGCTTTGTAATCCTCTATTGTATAGTAGAGTTTGGCAGATTCAAAACTCTTCTTATCTATCCTCTCTTGAAGGTCAACAAGCATATCTCTCATCCTTTTAAGATGAGTGCTCTGCGGGTACTCATAAATAAATACATCAATTGCAGCCATAGCTTTAAATGATGGGAGCTGGTCAAGTTCATAACGGTATGTAGAGCCATAGAGACACTCGATTCTTAGATATTTTGCCTCTTCCGTAAACGGACTTCTAGGGAATACACTAATAAATTGATCGAAATTGGCCTCTGCAATTATCAGGTCGCCATATCGATAATTACTTAATCCAAGATAGAACTGCACGGTATCATCCTTGGTTGTTCCCCGTGTTGCAAGCAGCAGCATATCAAAAAGATCAGCGGCCTTGGAGTACTTGCCGGCATTAAAGTAATGGAATGCTCCATCATATTTCTCCTGGACATCATTAGAACGCAACAGCGCCTCAAATGGAGATTTGCAGGAGGTTACAGCTGCAACAGTAAACAACAGTAGTGCAATTTTTAAATACTTCATAATTTTTATCTATTATCTGCAAGAAATCTTTCGGCATCAATTGCTGCCATACATCCCGAACCGGCAGCTGTAACAGCCTGTCTGTAGTGCGGGTCCTGAACATCTCCTGCGGCAAAAACTCCGGGAACATTTGTCATTGAACTCTTGCCTTCGGTAATGATGTACCCCTCTTCGTTTGTCTTTATCCATTCAGAGAAGAGTTCGGAGTTTGGATGGTGTCCTATTGCGAGGAAAAATCCGTGTATGTCAATCTTTTTTTCGCTTCCATCCTTATGAACAAGAATCGCACCATTAACACCACCCATAGGAGTTCCCACTATCTCTTTTGTATTATGATTCCATAGAATCTCAATGTTTGGAGTATTCAAAACTCTATCCTGCATTGCTTTAGATGCCCTTAGCACATCTCTTCTCACAATCATATATACTTTGTTGCATAAACCGGCAAGATAGGATGCCTCTTCGCATGCTGTATCGCCGCCGCCGACTACCGCAACATCCTTTCCCCTGTAGAAAAACCCGTCACAAGTTGCGCAGGCAGAGACCCCCTGTCCACGGAACTTCTCCTCTGACTCCAGACCCAAATACTTAGCTGTAGCACCTGTTGATATAATAAGGGTCATGGCATCTATCTCCTTCTCATCGTCAATGGTTACTCTGAATGGTCTCTTAGAGAGATCTGCCTTTGTTACAATTCCATATCTTACATCTGTACCGAAACGGGTAGCCTGCTCTTTTAATTGCTCCATCATCTCAGGACCTGTTATCCCCTTTGGATATCCGGGAAAATTATCTATCTCTGTAGTTGTGGTCAATTGACCGCCGGGCTGTATCCCCTCGTAGAGTACGGGAGCAAGATTTGCTCTTGATGCATATATAGCTGCGGTATATCCTGCAGGTCCGCTTCCAATTATAAGGCACTTTACTTTTTCTGGATTCATTCTCGTTAATTTGAATTATTTAATGGGTGAACTTTCAACCGGCAAAGGTAGAAAATTTTTTCTTTATAGCCATCTCAAGACGAAACTCCCAAACAAGCAGGAAGGCAAATACCCACCTTGCTGCAAGCATCCACCATATAAGTGCTCCAACAGAGCCTAACAAAATGACATCCTCAAAATTACTGTGAGATATGCCGATATGATGATTAAGCAGATCAATATCCTCTTTTGTAATCTTGCCGCTCTCTGCCTCGTCAATCATAACAGCTGCACCGTATGCCAACCCCAGAGTATTGGCAACAATCCAGAGAAAAGATGTCTTTGCAGGTAAGCCGAATATCGTAAGAACAGGTCTCATAAATTTAGATAACCAGCGTATCACTCCAAACTCCGAGAGTAATCTCTGTACTATGGAGAGGGTAAATATCAGGACACTCATAAGTAGAATTAACTTCAATGTTTTACCAAACCATAACCTAAGCATCTCCACAAAAGTTAAGTCAGCAGATTCTAAATTTATATGAACACTTTGGGCAGCCTCAGGCATTATCTTGTTTAGAACAAAACCCAGGATAAATGCGCTTAGTGTTCTCACAATAACCATTCTAACGGCAGATGAGCCACTCTTTTTCTGAACAGCTGTCTCTGTAATCATATTATGAGCACACAATATCATTACCGAGAGAATTGTTATTGTTCTTACATCCAGATTGAGTGTGGCAATTACCGCAATAGCAGAGTAGACATTCACAAAATACCCCGAGACAAATGCAAGAGATGCATCTCCCGGAAGACCCATAATATTAAAAACAGGGCCTAAGAAACCGGAGATATATGGAAGCAATTTGAAGTACTCAAGTAGTTGAACTCCAAAGGTTATTAACACCGTTATACGAATAAGCCAAAGACATGTTTTAAGTGTCTTTGGCATAATCTCTTTTATTGAGCTTAGAGCTCTGTTAAATGCAGATAGATCCATAGCAAGAAATAATCTGCAAATATAGATTTAATTATTAATAGTTACTTTTCTTAGGCTCGAAGTGCTCCTTAGGGTGCTGACATGCAGGACAATTTTCCAGCGCCTTCTTCCCTTTGTGAACATAACCGCAGTTACGGCATTGCCACTCGATATCCTCTTCTCTTTCAAATACTTTACCCGCTTCTACCCTTGAAAGAAGAGTCCTGTATCTCGCCTCGTGTTCTGCCTCAACTTTTGCAATCATCTTGAAAGCAGTGGCAACCTGTGGAAACCCCTCCTCTGTAGCAATCTTTGCAAACTCAGGATATAGCTCACTCCACTCTTCGTTCTCTCCGGCAGCTGCAGCAGCAAGATTATCTGCTGTAGTGCCTATAATTCCGGCGGGATAGGAGGCTGTTATCTCAACCATTCCACCTTCAAGGAACTTAAAAAATCTCTTTGCGTGCTCTTTCTCCTGCTCTGCAGTCTCCTCAAAGACTGCGGCTATCTGAAGATAACCCTCTTTTTTTGCAACCGATGCAAAATAGACATATCTGCTTCTTGCCTGAGACTCTCCGGCAAAAGCTTTCAGTAGATTCTGTTCGGTTCTTGTACCTTTGATGCTCTTTTCCATAGAATTAATAATTAAAAGGTTAGTTTATTTGCAAATTTAGTTATAAAATAAATTATAACAAGCTAATTGCTATATTTGTAAAAAGAGAATTTTGTTATGAAAAACAGGGAAGAGAGAGTACAAAAGGTAAGAGATTATTTAAAAGGGAACTCACTTGATGCTCTTATTGTGCCGTCGGGAGATCCACATTTCGGTGAGTATGTTCAGGGGTATTACAAATGCAGAGAGTGGCTCTCCGGTTTCTCCGGATCTGCAGGAACACTTGTAATAACAGATAGGAAGGCAGCACTTTGGACAGATTCCAGATATTTTGCAGAGGCACAGGAGAGACTATCGGGGGGTAATATTGAGCTTATGAAGATGAGAATGCCCGGAACACCCTCAATTACAGGATGGCTTAAAGATGTTCTTGCACATGAGTCGGTAGTTGCCATTGACTCCCTACTCTTCTCGGTTAATGAATATGATGATTTTAAAAGAGAGCTTGCACCGCATAAGATAAAGCTTGTTAATGATCCTTTCTCAGGTTTATGGAGCGAGAGACCGCCGCTTTTATTCACTCCTGCATCTGTAAGAGGTTTGGAGATTACAGGGCTAAGCACATCACACAAGCTAAAAGATATCTGTGAACGATTGAATTATAATGAGAAGTTTCTCTATCTCCTCAGCACATGTGACGATATCGCCTGGCTATGTAACATAAGAGGTGGAGATATTCCCTATAACCCTCTTTTGATGTCATATGCAGCATTTACAGATAGCAGGGTCTACCTTTTTTGTTCGCAAAATGCAATAACGGATGAGGTGTCGCTTCACCTCTCAAATAGCGGAGTAGAGGTTAGAGAGTATCATGATTTTCAAAACTTTGTCTCTGATTTTCCTGTTGAATACCAAAGAGTCTCACCTCCCGATAAGATCTCTGCAGAGTTACACAGCCGTGCAGTATCAAAAGGTGCAAAATTCACCCCCGACACAATTAGAGGAGGGGTGGTTGCATCACTCAAAGCTCTTAAAAATGAGGTGGAAATTGCCGGTTTTAGAAGGGCAATGCTAAACGATGCCGTTGCATGGGTAAGGTTCCAGATCTATTTGGAAGAGAGATTAGCGAAAGGGGGAGTCACTATTACAGAGAGAGAGCTTGCAATAAAGATGATGGAGATAAGAGGGGAGAATCCCGATTACAGAGGAGAGAGCTTCTCTCCGATAGTAGCATTTGGCGAGAGTGCAGCACTTCCTCACTATTCGACCTTTGATGGAGAGGATAGGGTTGTATCTCCGGAGGGTTTTCTTCTTGTAGATACAGGGGCTCAATATCTGTATGGTACAACGGATACTACAAGAACATTTGCACTTGGAGAGCTGACAAAGGAGCAGATCAGGGACTATACACTTGTGGTTAAGGGAATGATAAATCTCTCTATGGCAGTATTTCCGGCAGGAACCAGAGGTGCCTCTCTCGATATTCTTGCAAGAGGCCCTCTCTGTTCTGTCGGGAAACTATACTCTCATGGAACAGGTCACGGTATAGGCCATAATCTTTGTGTTCACGAAGGGCCACAGAGTATAAGAATGGAGGATAACCCGGTTGCTATAGAGCCGGGAATGGTTATCTCCAATGAACCTGCAGTTTATGAGGAGGGTAGATACGGAATAAGAGTTGAGAATACCATTTTGTGCGTCAAGTTTGATGAGAACAGATTCGGTAAATTCTACAGTTTCGATACTCTCACATCAGTTCCGATAGATAAGAGAGGAGTAGATAAAGAGCTGCTTGGCAGCGATGCCCTTGAGTGGATTAACCGCTACCATGAAAGAGTCTATAAAGAGCTCTCTCCTCTGCTCGAAGAGCGGGAGAGAGTCTGGTTAGCGGGAAAGTGCTCTAACATCAATTGAGAAGTCGGGTTTGTAGATAATCTGTCTTATACCGGTGTTTACAAATCCGTTATCTCCCTGACGTTTGATAAAAAAGAAGTCATTCTGAAGCAGCTCCTTTCTGTATCCGGTGATATCGTATTGAAAATCCTCTCCGTAGCGGATTAGAGCTCCTAAGAAATAGCTTGCAATATCATATGCCTGAAAAGCGTAGGGTGACGGTTCTGATCCATAAAGTGCCCTGAATCTGCCGGTGAATCTCTTAACATTGTCACGTGAATAGTCTATATAGAACTGCATGGATATATTAAGATTCATACTGTGAAAAAGGTTAATATCCACATTGTCAAAGTTTCTCCATCTTGGAGTCCCATAGATTTGAATCGTAAACCCACTGCGTGATCTAAGCAGATTGAGATTTCGTAAAACATCGGAGACAAAAGCTTCCGAATTTGAGGCCACAATAACGTGGTTGAGCTCTCCCGGAACAAGAAGGTCTGTAATACGGGATAGAATTGTTCTCCCTTCCAGAATGGTATATCCCAATGTTTTATAGCTGATCCCTGCCTGTGAGAGGACACTTTCTGTTGTTGAAATAAGTGACCTATCCTCTCCGCCCTTCTCATAAATAACAGCTGTTTGCGAAAATCGTGAAATCCCCGATAAAATACCGGATTGCTGAAATTCAACCGGAGTGCTTGCATGGAAAACATTTGAATAGTTGCGAACAAGAGACTCCACAGCCGGATCTACAGGAGATACTAAAGATATGTTCCTCTCAGATGCATAAGCTATTATCTCCTCTATCTGATTTTTGAAAACAGGACCGATAATAAGGTTGCTTCCATCTAACTCACCGGAAGAGATGAGAGAGGCCTGAGAGGGGCGAATATCACTGTCAAACACCCGAATCTCAAGGTTGCTTCCCGGATTATCTCTCTTTATATCTTCCAGTGCGATTAGAAATCCCTGATAAAACTCAATAAAGTTTACTGCGGTCTCACTCTTTGTCTCACTATCACCACCGAGAGGTAGAATGAGCGATGCAACATATTTGTAGCCGGATGGTCTGGAGAAGAGTGACTCTCTCCTTCTCTCAGATGAAACTTTAGGTTTCTCATCCGCTGTCTGATCTTCTGAAAAAGTTCGCTCCGATTTTATTTTGACTGTATCGGCAGTGTCACTAATGGGTTGAGAACTCTCTTTTGAGGGGAAAGGAATCAAAATAACCTGCCTTGTAGTAACTCTGTTTGAAGTTAAAGAGTTAAGAGTAATTATATCCTCTTCCGTAACACTATATTTTTTTGATATTGATGAGAGGCTCTCATACCATTTTACTGTATGTGTTGTCCTTACTCCCTCCCTAATAATAGTGTCCCGAGGAGTTGGTTTTACTTCATCCTTTACATCCGGTTTAACACTCTCCTTCACTTCCAATTTAACACTCTCCTCTATCTTATAACCCTCCTTCTGTCGGATATAGATAACATCCCCCTCCTTCAATCCCGATTCCAGACTTGGGTTATCTTTAATCAGAGTAGAGATATCCACATTATATGTTTTTGAAATTGAGTAGAGGGTCTGCCTCTTCTCTACATTATGAAGATAGAAATTCTCACCCTTTACCTTGATTGTCTCCTTTGAGATATCAACTTTTACAGGAGTAAGCTGCGCAAAGCAGCTCTGAAGGGTTAAGATCAGAATAGTTGTTAATATGGTCTTGAAGATAGTCATAACCTGGCTAACATGTTTTTGACATTTGTCTCAATCCTTTCGTAAATATCGTTATCGTACGGGGCCTTTACAAACTTAGATCCTGTAATGTTCTCATAAAGTTCAATATATCTCTCCGAGATAGAGGATACAATCTCATCTGTCATATCAGGCACTCTCTGCCCCTCTTTTCCCTGAAAATCGTTATCCATAAGCCACTCTCTTACAAATTCCTTAGATAGCTGTCTCTGAGAGAGTCCTTTATCGAAGAGATCCTGATAGGTGTCGGAGTAGAAGTAGCGTGAAGAGTCAGGAGTGTGAATCTCGTCAATCAGGTAGATCTGATCTCCCTTCTTTCCAAATTCATACTTTGTATCAACAAGGATTAGACCCCTCTGTGCGGCAAGTTTTGAGCCTCTCTCAAAGAGGGCAAGTGAATACTCCTCCATCTTTTTGTAATCGCTCTCACTGATAAGCCCTGAGCCGATAATCTCCTCACGGGTAATATCTTCGTCATGTGCTCCCTGTTCTGCCTTGGTTGTTGGTGTAAGAATAGGTGTAGCGAATCTCTCATGTTCCCTCATCCCCTCAGGAATAGGTACTCCGCAAATAGCTCTTGCTCCCCCTTTGTATGTTCTCCAGGAGCTACCTGTCAGATAGTTTCTCACTATCATCTCAACAGGCATAGGGCTGCACTTGTGACCTACAGTAACCATAGGATCGGGAGATGCAATTTTCCAGTTAGGTACAATGTCGGATGTATCGTCCAGAGATTTAGAAGCTATCTGATTTAATACCTGTCCTTTATAAGGGATACCCTTAGGTAGTACTACATCAAATGCAGATATCCGGTCACTTACAATCATAACCAAGTAATCGTCACCGATAGAGTAAACATCTCTCACTTTTCCTGTGTATTTTGCGGTTTGACCCGGAAAATCAAATTCTGTTCTGGTAATTGCCTGCATATTAAATATAAAATAAATGTTATTTAAGTGTATTGTAA
>CAZCXB010000094.1:0-7924 GCA_964502485.1 uncultured Muribaculaceae bacterium
CACAGTTAGAGATCATTGCTATGAGTGTATTCCCCATCCTTTTGACAAGGGGAACAAGTAGCTTTATCTCGGGAGTATTCCCACTCTTAGAGATGAAAAGGAGTATATCTTGGGATTGTATTATTCCCAGATCACCATGAATTGCATCTGCTGCATGCATGAAAACCGAGGGGGTACCTGTAGAGTTTAAAGTGGCTACGATTTTGCTTGCAACTATCGCACTCTTACCAATTCCAGATATAACAAGCCGACCTCTGCTGTTGAATATCAACTCAGAAATATCTGTAAAGCTTTTATCTATATAGTTTTTCAGATTTCCGACTGCATAGGCCTCTTTTTCAATTACCTCTTTTGCAATTTCAATAATATCTACCGGAGAATTACACATAAAATTTTGTAATGATAAAACTATTAGATAACTTAGAGGCACAAAGGTAACTATTTTTACAAATTTTCTAAGTATTTCCGGCAACATTATATGCAAAACAATTCAGCTTTTTTGCACCAGGAACTCAGGCGCTATTTTGGATTCGGCTCTTTTAAAGGTGAGCAGGAGGAGATAATAAAACATCTGATTAACGGGGAAGACTCATTCGTTCTTATGCCAACCGGAGGAGGAAAATCGTTGTGCTATCAACTGCCGGCTCTCTTACTGGAAGGTACGGCAATAATTATATCACCCCTAATCGCTCTGATGAAGAATCAGGTCGATGCCATTAGGGGTTTTATGGTAGAGAAGGAGGGTGTTGCTCATTTCTTAAACTCATCCCTTAATAAAGGGCAGATACAGGAGGTGAAGGAAGATCTTCTTTCCGGGAGAACAAAACTTCTATATGTTGCTCCTGAGTCACTTACTAAAGAGGAGAATATATTATTTCTTAAGCAGATTAAGATATCGTTCTATGCGGTAGATGAGGCCCACTGTATATCTGAGTGGGGTCATGATTTTCGTCCGGAGTATAGACGGATTTTACCGATTGTAAGCGAGATTGGCAGAGCTCCTGTTATTGCTCTTACTGCTACAGCAACACCAAAGGTTCAGAGCGATATTCAGAAGAACTTAGGAATGATGCATGCAAGAGTCTTTAAGTCATCATTCAACAGAGAGAACCTCTATTATGAGATTCGTCCCAAGGTAAATATTGATAAAGAGATAATTAAATTTCTAAGAAACAATTCAGGCAAGACCGGGATTATATATTGCCTTAGCAGAAAAAAGGTAGAGGAGGTGGCTGAGTTCCTTAATGTCAATGGAATTAAAGCTCTACCTTATCACGCCGGCCTTGATGCTGCGACTCGTGCCTCAAATCAGGATAGCTTTCTTATGGAGGATGTTGATGTTATAGTTGCTACTATAGCTTTTGGTATGGGGATAGATAAGCCGGATGTGAGATTTGTAATTCATTACGATATGCCCAAGAGTCTGGAGGGGTATTATCAGGAGACAGGCCGTTCCGGCAGAGATTCCGGCGAAGGGCAATGTATTGCATTTTATTCGTACAAAGATATCCAGAAACTTGAAAAGTTTATGCAAGGCAAGCCTATTGCAGAGCAGGAGATAGGCAGACAGCTCCTTCTTGAGACAGTCGCTTATGCAGAGACAAACCTCTGTCGCAGGATTGTCCTTCTTAACTATTTTGGAGAGAGCTATACCCAAGATAACTGCGGCTCTTGTGATAACTGCCTCTTTCCAAAGAAGCAATTTGATGGAAAAGAGGAGATTGCCGTTGTTCTTGACCTTATTAACGGAATGAAAGAGCAGTTCAAGTCGGAGCATATTGCAAACATCCTCTCTGGTGTGAACAACTCTCTTATAAAATCTTACAATCACCATAATCACGAGCTCTTTGGAATTGGGATCTCTAAAGGGATTAAATTCTGGATGGCAGTCATAAGGCAATGTATTATTCATCACCTGCTGGAGAAGGAGATTGAGCGTTACGGACTCCTTGTAATCACAGATAAGGGGAGAGATTTTTTGGTATCCCCATTCACAATTATGTTGACAGAGGACAGAGAGTTCTCGGATGGAGATGACGACGATGATTCTGCTACACCGGGAATAAAACATACATCAAGCGGAGGTGATACTGTTTTGATCTCCATGTTGAAAGATCTTAGAACCTCTATGTCAAAAAAGATCAATCTGCCGCCATTTGTTATATTTAATGACATATCACTCGAAGATATGTCAATACACTATCCAATTACATTTGAAGAGCTTAAGAATTGTCAGGGGGTAGGAGAGGGTAAGGCAAAGAGATACGGGAAGGAGTTTATTGAGCTTATTTCTAAATATGTAACAGAGAACGAGATAGAAAGACCTTCCGACTTGGTTATCAAATCGGTTGCAAACAAATCGCTTAATAAGGTCTATATAATAACGGGAATTGACAGGAAACTTCCTCTTGAAGATATTGCAGAGTCAAAAGGGATGGAGATAGATGACCTCCTATCAGAGATTGAGGTTATAGTCAATTCAGGTACCAAGATAAATATTGACTACTATATTAAACAGACTATTGATGATGACAAGGTAGATGATATCTATGAGTACTTCAAGACAGAAGCCTCTACCGATTCGCTAAGAGAGGCAGCAACAGAGCTTGGCAGAGGCTATACAGAGGAGGAGATCCGTCTTGTAAGGATTAAGTTCCTGTCGGAGATGGGTAATTAACAATTGGGATTAAACATTAAAGAGTTATTGTCAACCACAGTGGTAGAATTTTTCTACCAGCTCTCTCATTAGTTCGGGCCTCTTTTTGATATCTTCACGAATATTTAGGTCATTATATGACTTCAGCTTCTCAATTACTCCATCTATTAGGGCAGGGCTAAAGACTCCGTCACTCTCATATATAGATCTCATCTTCTCAAGCTCCATGGCAGATTGGGAACATGAAGAGGGTAGCTGATCCAGTCTCTCTAATTTTTGGGAGTGCTTATGATCATGAATATTAACATCCACATAGGTTAGTGATGCAACCTCAAGAGGGTTTTTGAGTTGAAAACCGTATGTGGCGGCAACAGTGAGTCCTGCCAACATCAGGCAGATATCCGCAGATCCGTCCGGAGAGCGCATCTCCACAGTCTGTTTGTCCTTTTTGCCTCTTAGATTCTCACTCTCAAGCGGGTTTGCTATATGGAGCATATCACTGTTCCCAAGCCATCCGAGTGGCACCCTAACAAGGACAGACCTGTTTCTATCTCCCCAGCAGATGCTTGTTGGTGCCTCCTGGTGAGGTACAAGGCGAAAGTAAGATGTAGGATTAGTGTTGCCGAATGCAGTAAGTGATGCTGCACAACTTACATATCCGGCTATTGCAGTAAGTGCTTCATTTGAGAGCTTGCCATCACGCACCATCACAGACTCCCCGTGACGCATTAAACGGGTATGGAAGTGGAGTCCGCTTCCCGCCTTCCCTTCTGTTATTTTTGGAGCAAAAGTTACATTAAGATTGTACTTAAGAGCAAGTGTCCTTATTATCCATTTTGCCAAAAGGAGCTGATCGGCAGCTCTCTCTACCGGAGCTACAAGAAATTCAATCTCGTTTTGCTCAAAATTTATCCCATCCAGTGAAAAATTCCCCACTTCGGAGTGACCATATTTGATCTCTCCGCCGCATTGAGCTATTAGATTCATGGCTTCACACCTGAAATTTTCAAACTTGGTAAAAGGGGAGGATTCATGATAACCTCTTTGATTTGAAGTCGGGTAGAGCCCCTCCTCCTTAGCCGAAATATAGAACTCAAGCTCACCCATTGCTTCAAATGTGAGCCCTGTTTTTGCAGTAAAATTTGCAGCAGCTTTTTTGAGAGTGTGTTCCGGGGAGCTCTCGAGAGGGAGCCCATCCTTGGTAAAGTATGAGCAGAGGAGTCCAAGTGCAGGAACAGTTGAGAACGGATCATGATATGCTGTTGAGAAACGAGGTATTACATAGAGATCACTTGATCCGGCTTCTATATAGGGAAAAAGACTCGATCCGTCAACTCTCTCACCATATGTAAGAAAACTATCTAGATAGTCTATACTTGATACAGTAAAATTGAGTGATTTTAACCTTCCGTCAGCTGCAACATAACGGAAATTAACCATTCTTATACCCTTTTCGGTTATGTATTTAATAATATCCTCCTTTGTGAAATTTTCGGGAGATTTATGAAGATGTGCTACAAGAGGATTAATGTTATAATCGGTAAATGAATCCATGTTTTATTACAGTTGTTAATTAAAAAAAGAGATTATGATTAATTCTTATTGCAAATGTAAACAATTTTGGTTGAATTATAATATTGCCCTGTTTTTATTATTTTAATAACTTTGTATCTGTGAAAAGATATGGCAGAATAACAGTGATTGTTTCATCAATCTTATTATCGGCAGCTGCAGTTACGGTTGCCGTTCTTTTCTTTATTCATAAAAGAGAGAATAGAGCTTTAATAGCGAAAACAGAAGATTATGAATCTATTAAAGCAATTCCTATTGATGTGTCAGCTATTCTTTTTTATCCCCGGTTCTACTCTTTCTACGACGATTTTGTGTCAGATAAAAAACTCTCCGGCAGATTACTTTTTAATGAGAGTAAGATCAGGGTTTTTATTGAGACTCTAAATTCAGTTTCCAGATCAGAAGCGGGTTCAGATTTAGAAGACTCTGACTGTATCTTCTCAATACACTACTCTGCTAAGGATCGTGTCTCTCCCCTTTTTATTGTTAAGTTTGACTCAGACAAGAGCTCCTCAATATTAAATTCACTTAAATCAAAGTCAGAGAGTGTCGGCAGAATTTTCAGTGGAATAAGGATAGAGAGAGCCTTTGGGGTTGAGTATGCATTTGTAGGAGAACTCCTAATAGCATCTGAGTCATCTGTGATTCTGGAGTCATCTGTAAGACATGTGTTATCAGGCAACTCCGCAGGAGGGATAGATGAGTTTTCCGCAATTTTTTCTCAGACAGATTTGTCTGATGGAGCACTCTTTATTAACCACTCCCAATCCGGAAAACTATTCTCAGGTTTTGCAGAGAGAGTGTGGTATAAATATGCCGGTTTCATATCCGGATTTACAGGTTGGAGCTCTTTTGGAATTAAGTCAGCAGATGTTGATCTCTATCTCTCAGGAGGTGTTTATAACAGCAGAGGGAGGGCAAACTACGCTTCTCTATTCTCCCAATCTAAGGGAAGCAACTTTAATGCTGCAAAGGTATTGCCATCAACAACTTTTGCTCTACTTGCTATCTCTCCTGATAAAATTGCAGATTATATATCAGCCTATTCACAATATAAGGAGTTTCATAAAAAGAGAGAGCCGATTTTTCAAAAGGATGCTCAGAGGTGGTTTCTCTCTCTTGATGCATCTGAGATCTCATGTGCGATAATCCCATATGGAGGAGTTCATGAGGGAGTTACAATAATTGGCAAAAAGAGAGGTTCTCTGGGTTTTATAAAGGATCTATTTAAAAGACGATTAGACTCTGACTCAGTATCGGTATTCAATCAAAAAGGGTATGTTGCATCTCTCTTTGGGGAGTTCTTCTCCAATACTAATGAGGAGTCTGTAGTTGAGACAGGGGAGTGGATCTTTATTGGGAAAGATGAGCTCCTAAGAGAGCTTTTTACCGGAAAAGGAGTCTCTTTCTCTATGCATGACTATATTTTGCAGACAAAGGCACATAATTTGCTTGACAACGGTGATTGTATGTTATCACTGATTGTTAACGGGGCTCATGAAAAAGATTCTCTTATGCGTTTCTTTAAAAAGAGCGTGAGAGCCTCAGCATTCAGGACACTTTCCGGCTCAAATATTATGATTAGTGGATTTCAGATTAAACAGGGAAACAAGGGTGTTACAAAGATTGAATTATACTCATATGCTGACTCACTAGATCTATTACCACATAATAGAGCTACTACAGGTCAGATTTTTGGAGTTTATGCAGATACTCTTGTACGAATACCGGAAGGTCCGTTTGAATTGGTAAATTTCAACAATGGGGATAGAGAGTTCTTGGAGCAGCTTCCTAATAACTGGCTAAGGTTGGCTGATAAGGATAGAAAAGCCTTATGGTCAATTCCATTCTCAACAAAAGTGAGAGGAGTGGTGAGACAGGTTGATTTTTTTAATAACGGCAAGCTTCAAATGCTCTTAGCAAATGACTCGTCTGTTTATCTGCTCGATCGTCTTGGCCGATTCGTCTCTCCATTTCCAAAGAGTGTAGAGGGTGAAATTTCATTGGGCCCGGAGGTTTATGATTTAAAAGGAGACGGGGGATATGCCATAATGCTTCTCCATTCGGACAATACTCTTCGTTTGTATGACAGGTTGATGCGACCATATCCGTCATGGAACAATATTACTCTTGAGGAGACAATAAAGGAGTTTCCCTCTTTAATTAAGAGTGGGGATAACAGGTATTGGGTAGTTAGAAGTGGCATTAGAACTGTAATTTTTACAATAAACGGTAATCCGGTAATGGATCGATCTGCAAAGGTGATTTTAAGATCGGATACGCCGGTTGAACCGATAGGAGAGGGAGTTGTAAGGGTGATAACAAGAGATGGCAAGGAGGTTTTTCTTGACCTTGAGACAGGGAATATTAACAGACGCAGATAGATAATAATGGAAGCTTTTTTTACTTTTATCCTATTTTTGATACTTCTTTTTTGGCTTATAGGCAGAATTGCACCTTTTCTGCTTGCATGGTGGCTAAAGAGAAGATTCAGAGGGATGGTGAACGAAAATCAAAACTACACAAAGAGGCCGGATGAGTTTAACGAAGGAGATGTTATAGTTAAAGGGGAGAGAGAGGAGAGGAAGGTTGTTGATAATAGTGTTGGTGAGTATGTAGATTTTGAAGAGACTAAATAGTTATGGATACTTTTTTAAAACTTCTGGCCTTTGCCAGACCTCACAGAAAATTTTGGCCAAGATACCTGTTGGTATCCATACTATCCGTAATATTCGGAATAGTCTACTATGCACTACTGGATCCACTGCTTACAGTCCTCTTTGAGCCGGAGAATATAGATCTTTCTCTACAGTTGCCAAACTTTACATTTACAGTTGACTATTTCAAGACCACCTTCAGATACTATCTGGGGTCATTTATGAATAACTACGGATTGCTTACAGGCCTGACTTTTGTATGTTTGGTTTTGATAGTGGCATCCTTGATTTCCAATCTTTTGAGGTACTTATCCCAGAGGATTCTTGTAAGTATGCGAACTCATATTATGAGAAACGTAAGAAAGGCGCTCTTTAAAAAAATCACTAAACTGCATATTGGGTATTTTAACAGCCACAGAAAGGGAGATATTCTATCTAGCATCTCCAACGACGTTACCGAGGTTCAGAATGGCGTAGCAAACAGTTTCCACATCTTATTCCGGGAACCGCTTTTGATAATCGGATACCTATCCATGCTATTCTATATGTCTCCCCAGCTTACCGCAGTGACACTTCTTACACTTCCCGTCTCTGTATTCTTCATTGGAAGACTAAGCCGTAAATTGAGAAGTGAGGCGGTAGGTGCACAAAGTATGATGGGGCGGATTGTTAGCCATTTTGAGGAGGCACTATCCGGAGCGAGAATAATTAAGGCTTTCAATGCACAAAAGTATGTAAACAAAAACTTCGATACCAGCAATGAGGCTCATAGAGTATTGAGTAAAAAGATGTTCAATAGACAGGAGCTTGCTTCGCCAATTTCGGAGTTTCTCGGGGTGACTGTTGTTGCTGCTGTTCTCTTTTACGGAGGATACCTACAGATGAAGGGCACCCTTGGAATGGATATGCCTGCTTTTGTTGTTTATATTAGTTTTTATTATAAAGTACTGGAACCTACAAAGATAATCTCAAATGCATATGCCAATCTTATGAGGGGGCTTGCCTCGGGAGAGAGATTATTTGCTATCCTGGATGAAGA
>CAZCXB010000095.1:0-7841 GCA_964502485.1 uncultured Muribaculaceae bacterium
GTTAGGAGCACTTCTAATTGTCCATTAGAGACTTGTGATTTGAAATCTTCATCTCTTTTTTATAACAGATTTAATTGTTAATTTTGTAGCTTGAAAAAGGTTATATAAATTACAAATTATTAAGAGATGGAAAAAATAATCACCCTTCGGGATGCCGTTGAGAAACTTAAAGATGGTATGACAGTTATGGTAGGAGGTTTTCTTACCCGTGGAGGTCCGAATCAATTAATGGATGCAATTGCAGAGTCCGGGGTTAAAGATTTGACACTTATTTGTAATGATGCCGCTTTTCAGGATAGAGGACTTGGCCGTTTAATCCATAATCGTCAGGTTAAAAAACTTATTACCTCTTATGTTGGCTCAAATCCTGCTGCAATTGATCTCATGAACTCAAAGGAGATGGAGATTGAGTTCTCTCCTCAGGGGACGCTTGTCGAGAGAATAAGGGCTGCAGGTGCAGGTCTTGGAGGGGTATTAACCCCAACCGGACTAGGAACAATGGTTGAAAACGGAAAAGATATCATATCTGTTGACGGAAAGAGATTTATTCTTGAGAAGCCTCTCCGGGCAGATATATCATTTATTGGAGCATCTGTTTCGGACAGATCCGGAAACCTCTACTATAAAGGAACAACACGAAATTTCAACCCTATTATGGCCATGGCAGCAGATATCGTAGTTGTAGAGGCAGAAGAGTTGGTTGAAACAGGTTCGATCATTCCGGAGAACATACACACTCCGGCTATTCTTGTAGATTTTATAATAATTAAATAATTACTGATATGTCTCAAAAAGCAATGATTCGTGTTCGCATGAGCTCACATGATGCTCATTATGGAGGAAATTTGGTAGATGGAGCAAAAATGCTGCAGCTCTTCGGGGATGTAGCCACAGAACTTTTAATTCAATATGATGGAGATGAAGGGTTGTTCAGAGCTTACGACAGTGTTGAGTTCCTTGCCCCTGTCTATGCCGGAGACTATATTGAGGCTGTTGGTGAGATTGTATCTGCCGGTAACACTTCAAGAAAGATGATATTTACTGCAAGCAAGGTTATAGTTCCCCGTCCCGATATCTCTCCATCGGCTGCGGATATTCTATCAGAACCTGTTGTTGTATGCAAAGCAAGCGGTACATGTGTTACCCCGCGGGAGTGTCAAAGAAATACAAAATAGATATCAGTTATGGAAAAACTAATTATTACAGCAGCAATTTGCGGAGCAGAGGTGCTTAAAGAGCATAATCCCGCAGTTCCCTACACCATTGAGGAGTGTGTCAGAGAGGCAAAATCTGCCTATGATGCAGGTGCGAGCATTATACATCTCCATGTGAGATACGACGATGGTACTCCTACTCAGGATAAACGACGTTTCAAAGAGGTGATGGATGCAATTTATAAAGTTTGTCCGGATGTTATTATTCAGCCCTCTACCGGAGGAGCTGTAGGGATGACAAATGATGAGAGGCTTCAGCCTACAGAGCTTAATCCGGAGATGGCTACCTTAGATTGTGGAACCCTGAATTTTGGAGGTGACGAAGTCTTTATGAATACCGAGAATACCATTAAATACTTTGCAGAGAAGATGAATGAGAGAGGGATCAAACCGGAACTCGAAGTTTTTGATAAAAGTATGATAGATATGGCCTTAAGACTCCACAAAAAGGGCTTTATTCATAAGCCTATGCACTTCGATTTTGTAATGGGAGTAAATGGAGGGATAACAGGAGAGCTCAGAGACTTTATATTTTTGAGAGGTAGTATTCCTGACGATGCAACCTATACTGTAGCCGGAATCGGTAGATTTGAGTTCACTCTTGCAACTGCAGCAATTATTGACGGCGGACATGTTAGGGTTGGTTTTGAAGATAATGTATTTATTTCCAAGGGTATTCCGGCTAAATCTAATGGAGAGCTCGTGGAGAAGGTTGTTAGAATTGCGAAGGAGTTTGGGAGAGAGATTGCCAATCCAGATGAGGCAAGAAAAATTTTGGGACTTAAACCGAGAACATAACACTAAAACACACTAACTAACACACTAACTAACTTAATAACTGTTCAAAACATGAAAAAGGGTAACAAATACGGAATTCACCGGGTGATTGAGCCCAAAGGCGTTCTTCCTCAGCCTGCAAACAAAATTGACAACAACATGGATGAGATCTATGATAATGAGATTCTCATTGATGTTCAGACACTCAATATTGACTCTGCCAGTTTTACTCAAATTGAGGAGCAGGCAGGAGGAGACAAGGAAAAAATTGCTCAAATAATGCTTGACATAGTAGCTAAGCAGGGAAAACACAGAAATCCGGTTACCGGCTCGGGTGGTATGCTACTGGGAACAGTTGAAAAAATAGGTGATGCTCTTGCGGGGAAGATCGATCTTAAAGTTGGAGATAAAATAGCAACACTTGTATCCCTTTCGCTAACCCCTTTAAGAATTGATAAAATAAAGGATATTCGTCCAGATATCGATCAGGTAGATATAGATGGAAAGGCTATTCTTTTCGAAAGCGGAATCTATGCAAAAATCCCTTCTGATATGCCTGAAACCCTGGCTCTTTCTGCTCTTGATGTAGCAGGTGCTCCGGCACAGACAGCAAAACTTGTTAAACCTGGTGACACTGTCCTTATAATCGGAGCTGGCGGTAAATCCGGTATGCTATGCTGCTACGAAGCAAAAAAACGCGCAGGAGTAACCGGCAAGGTTATCGGTCTGTGCCACAGTGAGAGAAGTACAAAAAGGTTACAGGAGCTTGATCTGTGCGATCACGTATTCGCAGCAGATGCAACTCAGCCGGTTCCAATTCTCGAAAAACTGGAAGAGCTTACCAATGGTGAGATGTGTGACGTTATTATCAATAATGTAAATATCACTGATACAGAGATGATAAGCATTCTTGCCGCTAAGGACAACGGAATTGTTTACTTCTTCTCAATGGCAACCAGCTTTACAAAGGCTGCGCTTGGAGCCGAAGGTGTTGGCAAAGATGTAAATATGATTGTGGGCAATGGGTACACAAAGGGTCATGCTGAGATTACACTTCAAATATTAAGAGAGTCAGATAAATTAAGAAAGGTATTTACAGAACTCTATGCATAGTATGAAAAAAGGGTGCAGATATGGTACTCACAGAGTAATATCGCCGGAAGGTACACTGCCTCAGCCGGCTATAAAGCTTGATAATACAATGGAGATTTACGATAATGAGGTGCTCATCCAGGTGAGCACCCTTAACGTAGACTCTGCCTCCTATACGCAGATCAAACAGGCGTGCAACGGTGATGCTGCAAAGATGGAGAGGATGATTACATCTATTGTTGAGGAGAGGGGAAAGTTACAAAATCCCGTGACCGGTTCGGGAGGTATGTTAATAGGAACTGTAATAGCAATCGGTGAGAATTTTCCTAAAAACAGACTTAAAGTAGGAGACAAAATAGCTACACTTATATCTCTATCTCTTACTCCATTAAAGCTTAATAAAATTCTTAAACTTTCACCATATTCAGATCAGGTTGACGTTGATGCTCAGGCTATTCTTTTTGAGAGCGGTCTCTTTGCGGTATTACCGTCTGATATTCCTGAGAAGCTTGCTTTAGCTGCTTTGGATGTTGCAGGAGCACCTGCTCAGGTTGACCGTCTTGTAACAGAGGGAGACATAGTCTGTATAATCGGCGGAGGGGGAAAATCAGGAATTCTTTGCTGTTATCAGGCGATGCTCAATGCAGGACCTTCGGGTAAAGTTATTGTTGTGGAGTTTTCGGAAGAGAATGCCAAAAGAATCGCAAATCTTAATCTTGCAACCGACATTATTGTTGCAGATGCAACAAATGTAATGGATGTTTACAATAAGGTTATGGCCGTTACAGGAGGACGTGGCTGCGATGTTACAGTTAATAATGTTAATGTACCATCTACAGAGATGACATCGATTCTTATAACCAAGGGTCAGGGTCATGTCTACTTCTTCTCAATGGCAACTAGTTTTACTAAGGCTGCTTTAGGTGCAGAGGGTGTTGGTAAGGATATTAACCTGATTGTTGGGAACGGTTATGCTAAGGGTCATGCAAATCTGACACTAAACATTATAAGAGAGTCAAAAGAGATCAGAGAGCTGTTTGAAAAATTATATGTATAAAATCATGATAGAAAACAGACGAAATATATTATTCCCTAACGTGAGCGATGAACAGTGGAATGACTGGAAATGGCAGGTTAAGAACAGGGTTGAGACTTTAGATCAGCTCAAGATCTATCTGCCTTTAACGCCACAGGAGGAGGAGGGGGTACAAGAGTCCCTTAAAACATTAAGGATGGCTATAACTCCTTATTATCTTACACTTATTAATCCGGACGATCCAAATTGCCCAATCAGAAAACAGGCCATACCAACCGGATCCGAAACACATCTCTCAGCTGCAGATCTGTTAGATCCACTTCATGAGGATGAAGACTCTCCTGTTCCGGGATTGACGCATAGATATCCCGATAGGGTTCTTCTTTTAATAACAGATATGTGTTCAATGTACTGCAGACACTGTACAAGAAGAAGGTTTGCAGGACAGAAGGATGACGAGAGTCCTGGTGATAATATCCAAAAAGCGATTGATTATATTGCAAGAACACCTCAGGTAAGAGATGTACTTCTTTCGGGTGGAGATGCCTTGATGGTCTCAGATGCCAAACTTGAGTCTATCATTAAAAGATTAAGGGATATTCCTCATGTTGAGATAATAAGAATCGGATCAAGAGTGCCTGTAGTATGTCCACAAAGAATTACTGATAAGTTGGCAGAGATGCTTAAGCAGTATCATCCAATCTGGCTTAACACACACTTTAACCACCCATCAGAAATTACACCCGAATCTATTGCAGCTTGTGAAAAATTGGCAAATGCAGGTATTCCTCTTGGTAACCAATCAGTTCTATTACGAGGAGTTAATGATTGTGTGAATATTATGAAAAGACTTGTTCATAAGCTTGTTATGATGAGGGTTAGGCCGTACTATATCTATCAGTGCGATCTATCAATGGGACTTGAGCATTTCAGGACACCGGTTTCAAAGGGTATAGAGATTATTGAGGGTCTAAGAGGTCATACATCCGGATATGCTGTCCCTACCTTTGTGGTAGATGCACCAGGTGGAGGAGGCAAGACTCCTGTGATGCCAACATATATTATTTCGCAATCTCCTGGACGAGTTGTTTTAAGAAATTTTGAAGGGGTAATTACAACATATACAGAGCCTTCTGAATATATAAATAGTTGTAATTGTGACGATTGTAAGGAGAATATAAAGGTTGAAGGGGTAGCATCCCTTTTGCAGGGTCAGAGATTGGCAATAGAACCGGAGGTTCTAATGAGAAAACTCAGGTCACACAGTAAGTAAAGATGATATGCCGTTCATTGAAGAGCTCTTACAATATGGAACACTCTCCATTGTTGGACTCGAGAAGAATACCGGTAAAACAGAGTGTCTTAACTATGTCCTTAAAAGAGTTCCTCTTGAGCGTATACAAGTAGGAGTCAGTTCTATAGGTATAGATGGTGAGCAGATAGATCAGATTACTCTAACTTCAAAACCCGAGATTTTTCTTAGAGAGGGGGTGATTTTTACCACAAGTGAGAAACACTACAGAGAGAGGAGAATTTTTTCTGAAATATTGGATATATCAAATGAGAGCACATCTCTTGGACGACTTGTAACCGCAAGAGCACTTAAAGGGGGGACGGTTTTACTATCCGGCCCCCCTACAACGGCATCACTTATTAAGTGGACAGAGCTCCTTAAGGGCACCTTTAAGACAGATTTATGTATAATTGACGGAGCTTTATCACGGATGAGTCTTGCAACTCCTGCTCTATCTGATGTAATTATTTTGGCAACCGGAGCGGCACTTTCATCCTCAATGAGGGATCTGATTGAGAAGAGTGCATTTGCAGTTGAGATAATTAATCTTCCGGAGGCTGATGATATTATACACAAAAAGAAGATGATGACAGTAGAGCAAGGTGTATGGAGGGTAAACAGTGCAGGAGATATTCTTGAGCCTATTTCCGATTCGGCATTTACTTTAGATACCAACACCGATTTTTTACTTGAAGAAAAAGATTCGGTATATATAGCAGGTGCACTAACAGATAGGTTTTTAAAAATTATTTCGTCTAATAAAAAATTCAAAGGACACAGGATAATTTTAAAGGATTTCACAAAATTATTCACTGCTCCGATTACATATAGGAATTATTTAAAAAAGGGTGGATTAATATCTGTATTGCAAAGAAGTAAGCTTATTGCAGTATGTGCAAATCCAGTTGCTCCCAATGGTTTTAAGTTTGACTCTTTCCAATTGTGTGAACAACTATCTCAGAGAATCAATTTACCTGTTTATGACATATTAAGAGATGAGAACTAAGTTTAAAAATATAATAGACTCTCCATGTGGGATTCGCTTTATCTTTTCTAAGCTGAATCTCAGCTCTCCACTTTCGGTATCTGTACTGATGGAAAGCTATATCTCTCTTACATATAGTGAAATAAATCAAAACTATAAAGATCTGGAGGAGTTTTATCACCTTTTTAAAGATGGCGGAAAACTTAGTGGCAAAAAGGAGAAAATTAGGTTAAAACTCTCTCTCTTAAAAGATATAAAAAATTCATTGACAAGAATTAAGGAGGGATCAACTGCAGGAGATATTGAGCTATTCGAAATTAAGTCCTTCTCAATAATTAATAGTGAGATTATATCATTAATCGGAGATATATCAATTGATGCCGTAACTCTCCAATCACTTGAGGATATCACTGATTATCTCGATCCACAAGGTAGCAGAATAACATCTTTCTATGTATATGATGAGTATTGTACCGAACTAAAGAATTTGAGGAGAATTGTAAAGGATAACGAAGGTTACTCAGATGATAATATCTCAAGAATATCCGTATTAGAAGATCAGATAAGAGAGGATCTTACTAATAAAATAAGAGTTAGGATTGCTGATATTGAGGAGTCTCTATATAATCTGGCAAAAATTGACATTCTTATTTCAAAATCGGAACAATTATCAGATCTATCTCTTTCATTACCAAATATACCAACTATTTCTAACACAGTTACTACATACAAAGGTTTATTCAATCCCGAAATAGCAGAGACCCTTAAAGAGAGAAGAGTGGTTTATCAGCCGATAAACATCTCATTCAGATGTTGCGAACCTCTTCTTATTACCGGTGCTAATATGGGAGGAAAAAGCTTAACGCTCAAGACAATTGCATTGGCTCAGTATCTGTTTCAGTTCGGCTTTGGAATACCGGCTTCGGAATCCACAATACTCCCTGTAACATCTCTCTTTCTTCTCTCCGGAGATGATCAGAATCAAAAATTGGGTCTATCTTCTTTTGCTGCAGAGGTTAAAAGGATAAACGAGATGTTAAAGTCAATAACATCAGAAGATATCGTTTTGTCACTTACTGATGAACCGGCAAGCACTACAAATCCAAGAGAGGGTAGTGCGCTTACGGCAGCTTTAATAAGAGTACTCACGGGCAAAAGGGCTTTATCGGTAATAACAACACACTATAATATTAGTGGAGATTTGTGTAAGAAAATGAGAGTAAAGGGCTTTGATAATGGACGTATGAATTACGAACTCATTGACTATTCCGGTAACGAAGCTCCTATGGAGGCACTGCGAGTTGCCGAAACCCTTTGTGCAGATGAGGAGTGGATAAGATTTGCTAAAGAAGAACTTAAGAATTATAAAAGTTAAACTATTATTTATATAATGACAAAAAGTAAATTAGGATTAGATTTTAACAGGGTGGAGTATGCCAGAGG
>CAZCXB010000096.1:0-1030 GCA_964502485.1 uncultured Muribaculaceae bacterium
GCTCTAGCCAACTGAGCTAATACCCCTTTTTTTTGGCTTCGCAAAGATGCAAAAATAATTTCAAACTCTTATGTTTTGAATTAAATTATATCCATCTCATAAAGAACTTTATTTGTTGATCTTACCGAATCTGAACTTCTTTTAAATAACTGCCTCTCATCTTCAAGGAGATCAAACTGAATAATCTTCTCCCATCCGTTTTTACCTATCACAACAGGTACTCCTATACAAATATCACTTTCGCCATACTCACCTTCAAGTGATACACAACATGGATAGACTCTTTTTTCATTGAGTATTACAGACTTAACTAAAACCGCAGCAGCTGCACCAGGTGCATACCAGGCAGAGGTTCCAAGAAGCTTTGTCAAGGTTGCGCCACCCAACATTGTATCTGCAATAACTTTGCCAAGTCTCTCTTGTGATAAAAGAGTTACAACAGGGATCCCCTTATAGCTTGCAAATCTTGCAAGTGGAATCATAGTAGTATCTCCATGACCACCTATTACCATCCCCTCTATATCACTTGATGGAACATCAAGGGAATCACTTAGATAATCAGTAAATCTACTGCTGTCAAGAATACCCCCCATACCTATAATCCTGTTTTTTGGAAGGCCTGTTTTCTTGAGGGTAAGATAGGTCATCGTATCCATCGGATTGGAGATTATTATCAAAATTGCATTAGGGGAGTATATTAAGGCATTTTCAACAACATTTGTAACAATCTCTGCATTTGTTCCGATAAGCTCCTCTCGTGTCATACCGGGTTTTCTGGGAATACCGGAGGTGACCACAATTACATCTGAGTTTGCTGTTGCTGCATAATTATTTGTTACACCGGTTACTTTTGTAAAGAAGCGGTATAGCTTGGCAGTCTGCATCATATCCTTGGCTTTTCCCTCTGCCAGACCCTCCTTTATATCAAGTAAAACGAGTTCTGATGTGAACTGCATGTTTGCAATTGCGTTTGTACAGGTTGCTCCCACATTACCCGCACCAATAACAGTTACCTTAGACATAATTATTA
>CAZCXB010000096.1:1040-7754 GCA_964502485.1 uncultured Muribaculaceae bacterium
GTTGCGCTAATGGCAATGAATCCTGAAGCAAGATGCAAAAAATCAATTTATGAATTCGATCGCACATTTCCGCACATATCGTGCCAAGATGAATAAGGTAATACTGGACTCCGATAACCTTTTCTTCAAACGGTTTTTCAATTTAGACACAAGAACATATGAAGAGGGTGCTCTCTCTAAACAAACAAAAGAGATGCTTGGTTTAGTCTCTTCGTTAGTTTTAAGATGTGACGACTGTGTTAAGTACCACATAGAAAAATGTTATGAATTGAAAGTTACAAGGGAGCAGTTTTTTGAAATCCTTTCGGTGGCAAACCTTGTAGGAGGTTCAATTGTTATACCTCATACAAGAAGAGCGATTGAGTACTGGGATCTTCTGGAAGGAGAGAGTTAGTTTTCAGTTGTAATATTTTTTCCGGTTATTAAATGATTAGATACTTTAACGAAGATACAGACTTTAAATTTAAGAAAAAAAAGATCTGTTCACAGTGGATATCCTCAGTTTTAAGAGAGCTATCACAGAACTCATCAAAATTTTTTGATGAGGAAAAACTCCTTGAGAGACCAAATGTTAAGGTAGGAGATATAAATATCATTTTTTGCAGCGATAATTATATCTTATCTATTAACCAACAGTACTTAAAACATAACTATTATACGGATGTTATTACTTTTGATTATTCAGATAATTGTGTTTTAAGTGGTGATATCTTTATAAGTACAGATACTGTTATGGCTAATGCACATGAGTATAAAACAGACTTTACCGAGGAGCTGTACAGAGTAATTATTCATGGGGTTCTTCACCTTTATGGATTTAAAGATAGTACCACTTCGCAGAAGAAGATAATGAGAGAGATGGAAGATTTTGCACTAAGATGCAAATCGGGTTTTACATTATAGCAGAGTTGTTAAATGAATTAGATGAAAGAGAGATACGACATAATTGTAATAGGGGCAGGACATGCAGGCTGTGAAGCAGCATACTCTGCAGCAAAAATGGGATCATCTGTATTGATGATAACCATGGATATGGGGAAGATTGCCCAGATGTCCTGTAATCCGGCAATAGGAGGAATTGCAAAGGGTCAAATTGTTAGAGAGATCGATGCATTAGGAGGATATACCGGTATAGTAACCGACGCCTCTACTCTTCAGTTTAGAATGTTAAACCGCTCTAAGGGACCTGCAATGTGGAGTCCTCGTGCTCAATGCGACAGACAGCACTTCTCAATGAACTGGCGATATGTTTTAGAGAATACAGATAATCTCCACCTATGGCAAGATACAGTGACCCGGTTTATCTTTGATGGATCTGCTGTTATTGGTGTAAAGACATCATTGGGAGCTATATTCTACTCTGGCGCTACTATTCTTACTGCCGGAACTTTTCTAAACGGTAAACTATTTATTGGTGAGAATAGCACTTATGGTGGTAGAATAGGGGAGCTTCCTTCGTTGAATTTATCAGAGCAGCTATTATCCATGGGTCTCACTGTTGACAAAATGAAGACGGGAACGCCTCCTAGAATTGATGTAAGGTCTGTAGATCTAAGTAAACTCCAAAGGCAGGAGGGTGATGCGATACCGGAGAAATTCTCATTTCTCAATATCCCTTCGCCTATTCAGGCAGGGACAGATCAGATGTGCTGTTATATGGTACATACAAATGAGGATGTTCACCAAGAACTTAAGAGAGGTTTTGAATTCTCACCTCTATTTTCCGGTAAGATTTCGGGAAGAGGGCCACGCTACTGCCCAAGTATCGAGGATAAATTAAAAACCTTCTCCGATAAAACAACTCATCAGCTATTCCTTGAGCCCGAAGGTTGGAATACAAATGAGTATTATCTACAGGGCTTCTCCTCATCTCTGCCATTAGATGTTCAGTTAAAAGCATTAAAATTAATTCCCGGCTTTGAGAACCTTGACATTTATCGGCCTGCATATGCAGTAGAGTACGACTACTTTCCTCCAACACAATTACACCACACATTAGAGACAAAAAAGATAAACAACCTATACTTTGCAGGTCAAATAAACGGGACGACGGGTTATGAGGAGGCAGGAGCGCAAGGATTAATGGCCGGGATTAATGCCCATCGCAAATTAAATCACTTAAAGGAGTTGGTTTTGAAGAGAGATCAGGCATATATTGGTGTTTTAATTGATGACTTAGTGACCAAAGGTGTTGATGAGCCATATAGAATGTTTACCTCACGCGCCGAGTACAGAATTTTATTAAGACAAGATAATGCTGATTTAAGGTTGACAGAGATCGGGTATAATATTGGATTAGCATCAGAAGAGAGGTACAGGATAATGCAAAAGAAATATGAATCTGTACAAGAGATAGTGGACTATTTCAATAATGAATCAATTTCCCCGGATACAATCAACCCACACCTAAAATCAAAAAACTCTGCAGAGATATCTCAAAAGAGAAAACTATCCGATATTTTGTCAAGACCGGGGGTCTCTATAGAGGCGCTACTTCAATATGTTCCACGAGAAACATTTTGCTTTCAATTCGCAGTGCCTCAAGATATTAAGCCCCTCCCATATCAACAGAAGGTTGAGGTAACCGAGCAGCTCTCCACTAAGATTTTGCGAAAAGAGATAGAGGAGTCTGCTGAAATAATTATTAAATATAAGGGCTATATTGAGAGGGAGAAGAGAATTGCTGATAAGATTTTGAAGTTAGAAGAGGTATTAATACCTGATAAGTTTGACTATAGTGCGTTAAAATCAATCTCTACTGAATCAAGACATAAGCTAATGAAGCATAGACCTAAAACTATTTCTCAAGCCTCAAGAATTCCCGGGGTATCACCTGCAGATATTTCGGTTCTTCTTGTCTACTTTGGGAGGTAAGTCGTATTGCATTGTTTGTATGAGCCCCTTTAGCTTAGAGTTTTACGGAGCTGTGTTCCACGAGGAACATTATTTGAGTATTTACTACTCCATCGGTAGAGATAGATGAAGTGTTTCAAGTGTTTTTATGGAAAACTCTCCTATCTGTTTAATCATTGCAGATCGCTCTGTGATAAATTCAAGGTCAGGATAGCCTTTTCTGTCACCCTCTATTGTTATGAATTTTACAGTAGGTAGAGATTCTCTAATAAAGTTGATAAAAGGGTATATCTCAGTTGCTATCTTTGCGTTACACTCTGCTATCTTTATTGTCTCTCCGTGTTCGTCAATCGGGTAATATATATAGTAGAGAGCTCTTTTTCTATCATTGTTTAAGTGAATAACAGCATCTCCACCCTTGATTATCGCATCTTTAATAGTATAGGTAAGAATATCTTTTGGCCACAACAAGTGTGAGTTAGATAGTTCTGCCTCTCTTAAAGAGTACAGATTGTAATCGCTAATTATTTTTTCTCCAACAGAGATACATGTTTGCTCAGATAAGTTCTGAATATCAAAGCTCCAATCTTTAGTGCCAATTTTTGTAGTGGTTTTAACAATGGTTGTGTCAAAAGATTGTTTTTGATATAGCTCAAATAGCGATTCGGAAGCCGGTTTTACAACTATATAGTCAAAACCGGAATCTTTTGAAAATTTAATAGCCCTCTCCATTAAAAGAGAAGAGTATCCTCTTCCTCTGAATTTTGGCAGTGTAGCAACCCCATAGACATATCCTCCATCTATAATAGTGTTCTCCGGTATTGCGTAAGAGGGGAGAAGTGAGAGAATAGCCACGGGGTTTACGGAGTCAGTAGGAGTTAATAGCCATGTTTTTGAGTATGGGAAGCAATTATTAATAAAGTTCTCAATTATCAAGCTGTCATCAGTAAAACACTCCCTCCATATTTTGGTAATGGAGAGAGTGTCGCTGTTTTTTGCAAGACGGATTGTCATCGCTATTGTTCGTTTTTGTAGATGTCGTTAATCAGACTTTGGTACTTTGCTTTGATTACATTTCTCTTTAATTTAAGAGTCTGCGATAGCATTTCATTCAAAGGTGTCCACTCATCTGCTACAATTTTTGCTCTGCGTATCTGCTCGTGAGCAGCAAGACGTCTATTAATTACATCAATCTCTTTGTTTATCTTATCTGTCACCTCAGGCTTTTTGTAAAGATCAGCCTTATCTGTGAACGCGATTTTGCTCTTTTCTGCCCAAAATTGTAGTCTGTTGAAGTCCGGAATTATTATTGCAGACGGGAATTTTTGATTCTCTCCAATAACCATGCAGTTCTCAATAAATGAAGACTCTTTTAGCATGTTTTCAATAACTTGAGGTGCGATATACTTTCCGGCAGAGAGTTTGAAAATCTCTTTTTTCCTATCTGTAATTTTTAGGAAAATCTCATCTACCATCACACCAATGTCTCCTGTATGAAGCCACCCTTCACTGTCAATAACCTCTTTTGTATATTCCGGATCTTTATAATAACCGAGCATAATATGAGGACCTCTTGTTAGTATCTCTCCATCATCTGCAATTCTTAGTTCTGTACCTGCCATAGCTTTTCCAACAGTACCAATCTTTATAATCATCTCTTTAGGATTGTTAACTGCAATAACCGGAGATGTCTCTGTCATACCGTATCCCTCAAAGATATACATCTTTGCTGCGGTAAATAGTCGGATAATCTTAGCCTGAATAGACGAACCTCCGGAAACAACCAACATCTCTTTACCACCCAGCTTCTCTCTCCACTTGCTATATACTAGCTTATCTGCCAGTTTATATTGAATGGAGTAAAAAGGGCTCTTCTTAGTGTAGTCAAACTTGCAGGCAATATTGAAAGCCCAGTTGTAGATAATCTTTTTTATCCCCTTAAGCTCTTTTCCCGCTGCTTCAAATTTGTTGAACATCATCTCAAGAACTCTTGGAACAGCACAAAAACCGTCGGCATGACAATCAGCCAAATCTGCAGCTATTGTGGCAAGACTCTCTGCATAATAAGTACTTATACCACAGTACTGGTAGTTATAGTTCATTGTCCTTTCGTAAATATGTGAAAGTGGAAGAAAACTTAGCATCTTGTGTCTGTAGTCTTTACTTTGCTGTGCTGCACTACCCTTAAAATTGAACACAAGATTTTTATGTGAAAGCATCACCCCCTTTGGTGCACCTGTAGTACCAGAAGTATAGATGATTGTAGCAAGCGAGTTCTCATCGATACTCTTTTTGTTCTCTTCAATTACACTCTTATACTCACTCTCTACCTCCTCACCCTTTTTATAAAGATCTTCAATTGATAGATATCCTTCTATCTTCTCTATTGGGATTATCCGGATCTCTCTACCTATTTGAGTGGCAAGCGGAGTTAGCCTCTTTACCAATTGTTCACCTCCGATAAATATTACCTTCGCATCACTATGTTCAAAGATGTGAAGATAGTCATCGTTGCTTAGAGTTGTATATACAGGGACATGCACCAGCCCGGCAAGAGTAAGACCCATATCTATAAAGTTCCATTCAGGTCTGTTGTTGCTGATTGTAATTGCCTTATCTCCCGGCGTGAGACCAAGTGAAAGAAATGCATAGGAGAGAAGGTGTGAGTGTCTTGAGTAACTATCACAAGAGTATTTAATCCATTTTCCGTTAAATTTCCTGCTTAGAATATCCTCCTTCGGATACTCCTTTACAAGCCTCTCTAAGATGTCGAAGGTTCTTGTTACTTCCATAGTTTAAATTTTAATAAGGTTAGATTAGATTACTGAGGTCGTATATAAAATTATCAATATCCTCTTTTCTTGTATTGAAGGAGCACATCCACCTCACCTCATTACTCTCCTCATCCCAAATGTAAAAATAGTGTTTCTCCCTGATTTTTTCAGTTATTTCACGAGGTATAATTGCAAAAACGGCATTTGTCTCTACAGGACGTGAAATAGTAACACCATCTATCTTCAAAACCTGGTCTCTAAGATATTTTGCCATTTTGTTTGAGTGCTCGGCAAGCCTTAAATTAAGACCATCCTCAAGAAAAGCAATAAATTGTGCAGCGATAAACCTGTTCTTGGAAAAAAGCTGAGCTGCCTGCTTTCTTATATAAAGAAAATTTTCTGCCAACTCTTCTCTAAAAAAGAGAACGGCTTCACCTATAACCAGTCCGTTTTTTGTCCCTCCGAAAGATAGGGCGTCAACTCCAAGATCGCTTGTGAAAGCTCTAACAGGGAGCTTTAGTGATGCAGATGCATTTGATATTCTTGAGCCGTCGATATGAATATAACCACCAGAGCTGTGCATAAGATTTGCAAGATTCTCTATCTCGTTTGGTGTATATAGGGTACCTAACTCTGTAGGCTGAGATATCGAGAGTACCTTTGGCTGAGAGTGGTGTTGGAACCCAAAGCCTGTAAGTCTTCTTTTTACCTCCTCTGCACAAACTTTCCCATCTTTAGAGGGTATCGGAATAAGCTTACAACCTGTAAGCTTCTCAGGAGCACCGCATTCATCTGCATTTATATGAGCTGACTCGGCACAGATGATTGAATTATAGCTATTTGTCATAGCTTTTAAAGCAAGTATATTAGCTCCTGTTCCATTGAAAACAAAAAACGCAGATGTTTTAGGACCAAACTCCCGCTTAAAGAGCTCCTCTGCACGCTCTGTAATCTTATCCTCTCCGTAGGCGACGGCGAAACCTGAATTAGATTTAATAATTGCGTCAATTATTTCGGGAGCTGCTCCCGAGTGGTTGTCACTTCCAAAACTATGAATCATATCTAAAGATTTATCTTATGTGTAAAT
>CAZCXB010000097.1:0-7666 GCA_964502485.1 uncultured Muribaculaceae bacterium
TTACAATCTTTTGGCAAAAGGGTTAGTTGAGAGAATCGGACTTGAAGCAGGAATTCTCTCACACAGAGTTACAGGTAAGGATAAATATGAGACAGAGAGTCCAATACCAAATCACACAGAGGGTATCAAGAAAGTTCTTGACATTCTGACTCATAAAGAGCTTGGAGTAATAAGCTCTCTTTCTGATATTGAGGCAGTAGGGCATAGGGTTGCTCACGGCGGCGAGTTTTTTAACAGTAGCCGTCTTGTAGATAAATCTGTTATAGACGGTATTGAGAAACTTTGTGAACTTGCACCTCTTCATAATCCTGCAAATCTTCTTGGAATCTATGCTATTGAGACACTTATGCCTGATACACCTCAGGTTGCTGTATTTGATACATCATTCCACCAAACTATGCCTAACTATGCATATATGTATGCGCTTCCTTATGAGTATTACACTAAATACAAAATCAGACGGTACGGCTTTCACGGAACCAGTCATAAGTTTGTAGGTAAAAAAGCTTGTGATTTGGCCGGTCTTAACTTTGAGACATCAAAGGTGATTACATGCCACCTGGGTAACGGAAGCTCTATCACTGCAATCAAAAACGGTAAATCAGTAGATACATCTATGGGATTCACCCCTCTGGAAGGTTTGATTATGGGCACGAGAAGCGGAGATATAGATGCAGGTATTGTAACTTTCATTCAGGAGAAAGAGGGTCTCGATGCAGCAGGTATCAACTCCCTACTTAACAAGAAGAGTGGATTCATTGGTGTCTTTGGAGAGTCTTCGGATGCAAGGGATATTGAGAAGGCAGCTTCGGAGGATAACGAGAGAGCCAAATTGGTGCTCAATATGCTTAATTATAGGGTGTTGAAGTATATTGGAGCCTACACAGCTGCAATGGGAGGAGTTGATATGATAGTATTTACAGGTGGAATAGGTGAAAATGACCCTCATATTAGAGAGATGGTTGGCTCATATCTTGGGTATCTTGGTCTCGATTTCGACTATGATGCAAACAAAGGTGTAAGAGGTAAGGATGTAATGCTATCCAAACCGGATTCAGTAGTAAAAATGGCTACTGTTACCACTAATGAAGAGCTGGTTATTGCACAGGATACAATGACAATTCTTTCCAAATAGCTTAATTGAAAATCTATTTATAATTATATAAACATATGATAACCACATTTGAGCAGATTTTTGATAAACTCAGATCAAAACCAAAGAAGAGATTAGTAGCAGCATGGGCTGTTGACGATCACACAATAAATGCAGCAAGACTGGCTATTGAGGCCGGTATAGTGGATGCTACACTTGTAGGTGACGAAAAAATGATTCGTCAGGTGTGTGCTCATGAGAATATTGACCCCTCAATTTTTAGAATTGTGCCTATAGAAGATGAGGTAAAGGCAGTCTCACTCGCTGTTGACCTAATCAATGAGGGTGAGGGAGATATTCTTATGAAGGGTTTATGCAGTACCGACAAGTATATGAGAGCTATTCTTAACAAGGAGAAGGGTCTTCTCCCTCCAAAAGCAGTTCTTAGTCATGTGACTGTTATGTCAAATCCTCAGTATCACAAGCTTTTAGTTTTAGGAGATATTGCTGTGATTCCTGCTCCTGATCTTAATCAGAAGATTGCAATTACAAATTATGTTGTAAAAACGGCTCAGGCATTGGGTATTGCCAAACCAAAAGTTGCTTTGGTAGCTGCAACAGAGCAGATGATGCCAGGCATGCCTGCCTGCGTAGATGCTGCAATTATATCAAAGATGGCCGAGAGAGGACAGATTTCGGGATGTCTTGTTGACGGTCCTTTAGCGTTGGATGTTGCCCTCTCTGCCGAAGCAGTTGCTGTCAAAAAGCTTGTAAGCTCAGTTGCCGGAGATGCAGATTGTCTCGTTTTTCCTAATATTGAATCTGCCAACGTCTTCTACAAAGTTAACACACAGTTATGTACAGGTGCAAAACAGGCTGCTATAGTTGCCGGGGCAAAGGCTCCGTGTGTACTCTCCAGCAGAGCTGACAGTATTGATACAAAGCTTAACTCAATAGCTTTAGCTGCATTAACTGCAAAATAGCAATGGGGCATTTGATATTAGCTATAAATCCGGGTTCGACATCAACCAAAATTGCTGTCTTTGACGGCCATAAACAGATGTTTGTGACTACTTTAAGACACTCATCAGAAGAAATTTCCGCTTTTGAAAATGTATCTGACCAGTTTGATTTCAGAAAAGCCTCTATATTAAAGACACTAGAAGATAATGGAATTGAACTTGCATCTATAGAGGTTATTGTAGGTAGGGGAGGACTTGTAAAGCCAATTAAAGCAGGTGTTTATGAAGTTAATGAAAGAATGCTTCAAGACCTTAGAGATGGAGTAGGAGGCGAACACGCAAGCAATCTGGGAGGTATCATAGCAAATAGTATTGCTAAAGGTATTGCGGGTTGCAGAGCTTTTATTGCAGATCCTGTTGTAGTCGACGAGCTTGAACCAATTGCAAGAGTAACAGGACATCCGCTCTTTGAGAGAAAATCTATTTTTCATGCCCTTAATCAGAAGGCAACGGCAAAAAGCTATGCTACATCAATTAATGTTCCTTATGAGTCGCTAAATCTGATAGTTGCACATCTTGGGGGAGGCGTTTCTGTAGGAGCACACTCTCGCGGGAAGGTAATAGATGTTAATAATGCACTCAATGGAGAGGGGCCATTTTCACCTGAAAGATCAGGAACTCTTCCTGCATATGATTTGGCAAAACTCTGTTATTCCGGAAAATACACCCTGGATGAGATTAGAAAAATCATAACAGGGGAGGGAGGGCTTGTTGCTCACTTAGGTACAAATTCTTTCAGTGTTGTTGAACAGAGGGTTAGCGAAGGGGATGAAAAATTTATCTTAATCTCCGAAGCATTTGCCTATAATGTAGCAAAGGCAATCGGATCTATGGCAGTTGTTCTTCGCGGAGATGTAGATGCTATTCTTATTACCGGAGGTATTGCTTACAATACAAGATTGATGGAGACCCTTTCAGATCAGATTAAGTTTATTGGCCCTGTAAAGATATTCCCTGGAGAGGATGAGATGTCTGCTCTTGCTTGGAACGGTCTTGCGGTTCTTGAGGGCAAAGAGACTCCTCTGACATATGAGTAGCAGATAGTTTTTCTGCAGATAAATTCCTGACACATCTCTATTGCTTTAAAGTAAAGAGAGTGTCAGGTTTTTTTAATTCAATCGGATTACTCCAATTTAATATAGTATCGTAGCTCTTTTCGATCTCCTCTCTCAGGATGAATTATATTGATAAGGTCATTAAGAATTATATCCGGCTCTACCACACCTCTCTCCCAGAAATCACTACCACCTCTGATTGTATTACGCTTCGTATTGTTGAACACCTTTCCGGGTTTAAGAAGATCCATCTTTAAGAATAGAGGATTGCTTGATCCAAGCTCATTAATTGATGAGTAAAAATTGGGATTAAGCCATAAGGAGGCCCTTCCCGAATTTGCAAAAACCTCCTCAATACTGTTTGGATAGGAGTGACTATCGCCTCTTTTACTAAGCAGAACATCACCTCCGGCATCACGGATTAGGTGACTCATATAGTTGTTCTCTCCCGGGATGTACCAAGTCTCTTTCCATGGAGCATTAAGAAGGATAAAAGGCCTATGCTCAATATCTGCGACTCTCTCTCTTACTTTAAAGTAACGCTCTCTTATTGATCTGTAAAGTGAATCAGCGTAATCTCTTTTACAAAATAACTCCCCAAAGAGTTTTAGGTATTCAAGTTTTCCCAAAGGGTGCTCCTCCATATAGTCGCCAAGTGCTATTACCTTTATCCCAAGATCCCGTATCTTTTGAATATATAGATTGTTCTCACCACTGATCCCATATGTAAATACAATATCCGGTTTTAACTGCATTAGCCTCTCATAACTGATGGATGACTCAAAACCAATGTCGGCAATCCTTCCATCATTGACCATACTGGAAATAAGTGAATCGCTAACATATTCTCCTCCGGAGATTGCAGCTATAGAACGCTCTTCATTCAATGTATTTATATATGCAATATGACTTGTTGACATACAAACGACTTTTCTAAGAGGAACATTTATAACCTCCGTTTCATCGGTATACTCTTTATTACTATCCGCTTTGATAACTCTGTATCTTGTCACCTCCCTCTCTCCACTCCAGCTTTCGTTTATGATAAGTGTTACATCTCCCTGGGAGTTTGTCTCTATCTCAAAAAACTTTGCATACTCATTCCCAGCTATCTCAACTCTCTCCTGTGTGATATCTCCCTTACAAGATAGGAGGAGTAATAAAACTGATAATAGTACAGGTAGTTTGAAAGAAGGGTTCATATATGTATATTTGCTGCAAAATTAATAATTTAGATTGAACAAACAGATATGGAGATAAGGGAACTTATAGTAGTTGGTGGGGGAGCGGCCGGAATTATGGCAGCCATATCTGCTGCAAGGCAAGGAGTAAAGGTAACACTTGTAGAGAAGATGGAACGACTTGGCAGGAAGATAAGAATTACAGGAAAGGGTAGATGTAATATAACAAATACAAAACCATGGAGAGAGTTCTCATCTCATATCCATCCGAATAGTAACTTCTTCAAGCACCCATTTTACAGCTTTTCAAATACAGATACAATCACTCTCTTTAATGATATCGGATTGAAGACAATCGTCGAAAGAGGAGAGAGGGTCTTTCCAGCCTCAGGCCTTGCATCTGATGTTGTACAATTCTTAAGTGGCGAGCTCTCTCGCCTCAATGTCGAAGTGATGTTAAACAGTAAGGTTACCGATATTATTTCTGAATCAGAATCTATAAAAGAGGTACAGATTGAGGATAGAGTAACCGGAACTAAAAGTGTTTTAAGGGTCAGCGCTCTAATCCTTGCAACAGGAGGACTCTCATACCCGTTAACCGGTTCGGACGGGGATGGCCATAAAATTGCTCAAAATCTGGGACATAAAGTTGTTGATTGCCACCCCTCTCTCACTGCCCTAATGCCGGCTGATTATAACAGAGTGTTGGAAGGTCTGATGCTAAAGAATGTCGAAATATCATTATGGGCAGGAAAAGATTTGGTTCAAAAAGAGATGGGTGATCTTGATTTTACAAATAACGGAATCGAAGGCTCTATAGGTTACAAGATTAGCAGAAAAGCGGTTAAATACCTTATAAACGGGAACAGATGCTCTATTACTCTTGATCTTAAACCAGCTGTTAATCCCGATCTTTTAAAAAATAGGATTAAGAGGGAGATAGAGAAAGATAGTATTAAATCGATTAGACTACTTCTTAAAAAATTACTCCCCTCCCAGGTAATAGAGCCATTTCTGTCGTATCTTAATCTTAAGGATTACTCATTAAAGAGTTCTCCGGATGATACTATCAACAAAATAGTAGAGTCATTAAAATGCTGGAAAATGGAGATTGTATCATTCACCTCATATGAGAGGGCAGTAATAACTGCCGGAGGTCTCTCTCTCGATGAGATCATATCAAAGAGTATGAAATCACGATTGATTTCAAACCTCTTCTTTGCCGGGGAGATAATTGATTTGGATGGAGATACAGGAGGCTATAATCTTCAGATTGCCTTCTCCACCGGATTCACTGCAGGAAGAGAAGCTGCCGCATATATAATAAGGAGCCGGGAGATTGTTATCGAGTAATACTACCTACCACTATTTAAACAAGGGATTCTCAAATTTTATTTTCAGATCTGTTATCACCTGTTTAGTATCAAGAGTAAAATCTCCATTCATCATCCATGAGTAGTACCCGGTATCGCTTTTAAAGACACTCTCTACGCTCTTGCCTTTGTGTTTGCCAAAGTTGATTATCGGGGTCTCTTTATCATCTAGGGCAATACGTCCGGCATAGTCCAGAAATTTTGACTTAGTTGAGAATTCTGCAAGGAATTTAACATCATTCTCGAGGATATCTTTATATTTATCTAATTGTGCTTCCAGTATTTCGAATGTTGCCACAGTATCGGCCTCTGCAGAGTGTGCATTCTCAAGATCTTTATTGCAGTAGAATTTATATGCAGCACTTAGGGTTCTCTGTTCCAGTTTATGGAAAATATTCTGAACATCTACTATACGCCTTTTTCTAAAATCAAAGTTGACTCCGGCACGAAGAAACTCCTCGGCAAGCATAGGAATATCAAATTTAATTGCATTGTAGCCAGAGAAATCACAACCGGACATCCAGTTGGCCATACTTTTGGCAATCTCCTTAAATGTAGGACAATCGGCAACATCAGCGTCAGATATCCCATGAATACCTTGTGCCTCCGGCGATATTGGAATGGTAGGGTTTATTCTTCTGGTCTTTATCTCCTGATCTCCGTTGGGCATCAACTTAAGAGCACTTATCTCCACAATTCTGTCTGATGCAACACTTAGTCCGGTACTCTCTATATCAAAGAAAAGCAGAGGATTCTTTAAGTTTAATTTCATTATAATAAGGTGGTTCCGTTAATTTATGCGCTTACCATCATTGGCATGATTAAAGCGAGAATATCCTCCATTGGGTCATTCTGTCCGGATGGAAGTATAAGAGCAGCTCTTGAAGGATCAGAAAGTTCCAGAGAGATATCGGTATATGGCATATTTGTTAAAATCTCTACAAGGAATGTAGATTTAAATCCAATCTCCATAGGGTCTCCCTCATATTGGCAGCTTAGTCTTTCATGTGCCGATATAGAGAAGTCTAAATCCTGAGCAGATATTACAAGCTGGTTATATGACAATTTGAGTTTGATTAAACTGCTTGCCTGGTTTGAACATACAGATACTCTTCTTGTACTGTTAAGAAAATCCTGACGATTAATTATCAGTTTATTGGTATTGTTCTTTGGAATAACGGAGCGGTATGCAGGATAGTTGCCCTCAACAAGTCTGCAAACAAGAATAAAGGATTCAAACTCAAAATATGCATTTCTTTGATCGAAAAGGATCTTAACACCCTCATCGATTTTAGAAAGGAGATTCTTTAGAATTGAGGATGGCTTCTTAGGTAGTATAAATGATGATACCTGCTCTGACTTTATGTCATGTCTTGTAAAACATACCAGTTTGTGAGCATCGGATGCAACAAGTGTAACCGACTCCTCGGAGATATCAAAGAAGATTCCATTCATAACAGGTCTAAGCTCCTCTTCTGCAGTAGCGTAAAGTGTTCTGTTGATCCCCTCAAGTAAAATCTGCGAATTAACGGATATCTCTGTCCTGTCGTCAGATATGGATGCGATACTAGGGTAATCGTCAGCTGTTGTGCATGGAAGTGTAGAGTTACCGGTTGCCCATGTAATCTCAATAGATGCTTTGGCCGGATCTGCCTTGAATTCAAGCGGAATATCGGCAAACTCCTTAAGTGAGTCCACAAGTAGTCTGGCAGGGACAGTAATTTCACCCTCCTCCTCAACACTCTCAATCGGTAACCCTGCCTTTAGGCTGGTTTCCAGGTCAGATGCAGTAATCTGCAGATAACCATCCTTAAGGACAAATAGAAAATTGTCCAGAACAGGAATTGTATTTTTAGAGGAGATCACTCTTGAAACAGACAAAAGACGAGCTAAAAGCTCTGAACTTGAAACAACAAACTTCATATCCTGATATTTTTTACAA
>CAZCXB010000098.1:0-7504 GCA_964502485.1 uncultured Muribaculaceae bacterium
GTCTAAGTTTCCGTGCTAAGAAAGAGGATCTAGCCGAACTGTTTGCACCTTATGGAGAAGTTACTTCTGCCAGAATTATTATCAATCGTGATACCCGTCGCTCAAAAGGTTATGGCTTCGTAGAGATGCCAAATGACAATGAGGGCAATGCTGCTATCGAAGCTCTTAATGGTACCGACCACATGGGCCGCACCATTAGTGTTGCTCAGGCCAATGATCGTCCGGCCAAAGAGTACTAGGCGTTGGTACTAATCAGATATAAACAGAGGCTGCCTTTAGGACAGCCTCTTTTCGTTATATATAACTACTGCTAATTTACCAGTTTCATCTCCTCTATTAAATGAGACGCTCCTGCTACCTTGTCAATTACAAAGAGCACATATCTGATATCTAATGATATATTTCTGCAGACATCGGGGTCAAATGCTATATCACTCATAGTTCCCTCCCAAACTCTGTCAAAATTGATACCGATTAACTCTCCGTCTGCGTTTATTACAGGACTACCCGAGTTACCTCCCGATGTGTGATTTGTTGCTATAAAGCAAACAGGTACTGTTCCATTTACCTCCCATCTGCCAAAATCTTTTGACTTATACACATCTCTCAGAATTTGAGGAATATTGTAGTCATAAATCTCGGGATTATCTTTCTGCATAATACCCTCTAAAGTTGAAAGGTGCTTATAATATACAGCGTCAGAAGGTTTATATCCGCTGACCTCTCCATATGTAATTCTGAGTGTGGAGTTTGCATCAGGATAGAAGGTGTGATTTTTTCTAAACTCCATCTGTCCCCTCATATATGTTCTGTAGAGAAGATTTATCTCCCTGTTTATTTCATCTGCAACAGGTCTTATATTTGATTCGAAATTACTGTAGAAGATATCAAAGAATTTAAATGCAGGATCGTTACTGAAACTGCTCTCATCTACGCCATTCTCAATAAATGAGTAGATCTTTTCCGGCGATGCAAGCAGAGATTCACTGTAGATGAAGTCTGCGATAGAGGTTACAGAACCATACTCCGATAGCATACTAATAAATGCTGCCGGTTGCATCTCAAGAGGAACACTATTGCTATACTGATCTACAATTGAAATAAATGATCTTTTATCTATAGGCAGATAGTAATCTTTATAGAATGCTTCCAGCAAAGTTTTTATATTAACCGCACTTACATGAGGGGTCATCTTTGAGTTTCTTCTTATTGTTGCAGATATAGTCCCGGCAAATCTTATAATCTCATTTGCATTAATTGCCTCATTGTGGTAATCTGTTGCAAAAGCATAAGGCTCAAGACTCTTATAAAGTTCTTTCAATCTTTTTATCACATCTCTGTACTCATCTTTATCCGATGCCCACTTATTAAAAGCATCTTCAAACTCACTCTTTTTCTCTACAGTGTTGAGTTTTCTAATTCCACGAGACTCTCCTTGCCATTTTTTCCATGCATTTGAAACAGAGGCGTTTTTTGATGCATATCTAATCCTTACATCCTGACTCTTATCCATCTCTTCTCTTTGAATATCAAGCCTTTTTGTTCTCAGATCAATTTTATGAGGATTTGAAACATCTGAAATATATCTAACAGCCTCAGAGTGAATATACTGTTGAGTTCTTCCCGGAAAACCATAAACCAAAGTAAAGTCACCCTCATTTACACCCTTTGTAGAGATGGTGAAAAACCTCTTTGGTGTATAGGGAATATTATCTTTTGAATAGTGTGCTGGTCTGTTATCTTTATCTGCATAAATCCTGAAAATTGCAAAATCTCCTGTGTGTCTTGGCCACATCCAGTTATCTGTATCTCCTCCAAACTTACCGATTGATGAAGGAGGTGCTCCAACAAGTCTTACATCGTTAAATACCTCATAAACAAATAGAAAATATTGATTACCGTAATAGAGAGCTTCTACTCTTGCCTGATAATGGTTATTCTCGGTTGCTTTTTTAATAATGGCAGCTGAGTTCTCAGAAACAATTTTTACCCTCTCCTGCTCACTCATCTTAGAATTATAAGAGGCCAACACCTCTTGAGTAACATCCTCCATTCTCACTAAGAACCTTACTGATAATCCTTTGTTAGGAAGCTCATCCTCCATTGACTTAGCCCAAAAACCATCTCTTAGGTAGTCGTTCTCTACAGAGCTGTGTGATTGAATCTGTCCAAATCCACAGTGATGATTTGTGAGAATTAACCCCTTGTCTGAGATAAGTTCTCCTGTGCATCCTCCTCCAAAGTGTACGATTGCATCCTTAAGTGATGCCTGGTTAACACTGTAGAGATCCTCTGCTGTAAGTCTGAATCCCTTTTTTTGCATATCCGGTAAACGCTCCTTTATGAGTAGAGGAAGCCACATACCTTCATCAGCTCTTATTGAGCCGAAAGTCATTAAAAGAATAAAAATTGAAAGAATAAATCTCTTCATAAATAATACAATAATGTTAATATTATTACAAACTTACAAAAAATTATTACTTTTGATAATAAAACCATGTTAGATATGAATCAGCTTGCTAAATATATTATTGCTATTGCGGTTACACTCATTATTGGTTTTATAGCATGGTACTTTAGTGATATTCTGCTATATATAATCATATCAGCAGTACTCTCTTTAATGGGGAAACCATTGATGGATAGACTCCTCTCGTTTAAAATAAAAGGTTTTTCTATCCCGAAGGGAGTTGCGGCATTAGTTACCTTAGCCGTATTGTTCTCTATATTTATCTCTCTGTTTCTTTTTATAGCTCCAATAACAGGCAGAATATTTACCAATATTAGTTCTCTTAATTTTGAGAGCATTGTAGTTAGCATTTCTGAACCTCTATTAGACTTCAACACTTCATTAATCTCTCTCTTCCCAACTCTTGGAACAGATTTTAAAGTGGAGAATGTTGTAATGGACGAAATTCAGAAGATATTTACAACATCGTCAGTTGCTTCTGCTTTTACCTCAATAACAACGATTATAATAAATACCGTTATTGGGATACTTGTTGTTCTGTTTATCACATTTTTCTTTCTTAAAGAGCAAAACATGTTTGATAATATGGTAATCGCTCTTTTTCCGGACAAGTACGAAAATAATGTCAGAAGGGCACTAAACTCTGTTAATAATCTGCTTGTAAGATACTTTATAGGAATCAGTATTCAGACTCTTATAATTGTCACTCTAAATACTTCCGGTCTATTCTTTATTGCCGGCTTAGATTTTTCACTTGCAATAGTACTTGCAACTATTACAGGAATCCTTAATATTATCCCCTATCTGGGTCCATGGATTGGTGGGATATTCGGTATCCTTATAACATTGACACTTAATATCCCGGAGGGAGGTGAGATAGGAACAATTGTCACTACCCTGGCAATAATATTCCTCACGACACAGATGATTGATGTATTTATTCTTCAGCCTGTAATTTTCTCCAATAGCGTTAATGCACATCCACTCGAGATCTTTATTCTTCTTCTGATAGCTGCAAGTGTAGCCGGAGTAGTAGGTATGCTCGTAGCAATTCCTTCTTACACTGTTATCAGAGTATTTGCCAGAGAGTTTTTCTCGAATTTCAAGCTTGTCCAGAAACTCACAGACCAAATCTAAACTATATAATAAAAAAACCTCCCGTACGAAAAACGCAAGGGAGGAGTAATTTATTATTAGAAAAATAGTTACTCTTTATGAGAAAGAGCGTTATATTTTTCGTATCCGGCCATAAACTCAGGACTCTTTTCACGGAAACGGAAATAGATATTCTTAAGATACTCTGCTACAACTGCTTTAATCTCCTCATCTGGACTTGCTGCAAAGCACTTCTCAAAAGGCTCAATTGCTGATTCAAGGTTTAGTTCGAGCTCCTTAACAAGCGCCTCATATTTGGCATCATCCATCTCATCTGCAGCTTTGGCCTGAATATCTACAGCTTTATCATAGAATGCAGCTCCAATCGCAAAATAGCCGAAATAGTAGTTCTCATCTGTCTCAACAGATTTTTTGTAACACTCGACAGCCTTTTCAATATCATTTAGGTTCTTCCACACATTTCCTTCGGCATAATAGAGTGTAGCGTTTGTAGGCTCATTCTTCTGTGCCTGATGTATCAATTCAAGAATCTTGGCAGGGTCATCGTTTGATTCAATATAAGTATTGATAAGAGATACAAGAATACTCTGAGTACTTGGGTATTTTCTGAACCCGCTGTTAAGAATCTCTTTTGCCATCTCTACGTCATCTTTGGATTTGTATGATTCTGCAAGGTATGAGTATACATCTCCATTAGCATCATATCCGTAATCCATTGCCTTTGTAAAAAACTTGATTGCCCTATCCTTATCTTGAGCCATATAGGCAGTAAGACCTGCATAGTAGATAAATGCAGTATCAATCATATTGACAAATTTGTGAGCACCAATCTCGGCAGCCTTTTCGAAATTAACAGATGATACTTTAAAATCGCCAAGTGCATATGAGGACATTGCCTCATTAAAAAATCTATTTTTCAACGAAGTTAGCTGATCTGTAATGTCTTTTGTTCTTGAGCCTTTTGGATCTAACTCAATTGCTTTCTCAAGAGCATTATAAGATTCGTTAAGAAGATCTTCGTTAACATACTTGTTTGTAATTATCCAAGCAGCAAGCTCACCGTTCTCTCCGTAATAGAGTTTTTTATCAGTGAAAACATCTACTGTATAGTTAACTCCTGCAATAACTACCTCTTCTGTACTAACGATTCTTTGATCCTTTAACAGAAGTTTTATCTCCATCCTTGCAGCATTAAGAAAAAGAGCCTTTATTGGAGCATCATATACTGTAGCATAGGCAGATGCAAGTTTTGTCCAGGTGAGTGGATTCTCTGCTCTTTTAGGGTTTTGAGAATCACTCTTCGCCTTTTCAAAAGCTTTAACAGCATCAGCAACATCTTTAGTTTGCGCTCCAAGCTGCACAGAGAACAGCAATATAAGAGCAATTAATAATTTTTTCATTTGGAATATTCGAATTTTTAATTGTTTAGCTATAATATATTAAATATCGGTATCTGCATCTTCCGAAATCCTCTCTTCACTCTTATTAACACTGCATACCGCTGCAATTCTATCTCCCTCTTTTATATTAATAAGTCTTACTCCTTGTGTTGCCCTACCTGCCAGACGAATATCGGCAACTGCTACCCTTATTGTGATTCCTGATTTGTTAATAATCATAAGATCGTTATCGTCTGTTACATCCTTTAATGCAATAAGTGAGCCAGTCTTCTCTGTTATGTTTATAGTCTTGACCCCTTTTGCTCCTCTTGAAGTAACCCTGTAGTCCTCTAAATGGGATCTTTTGCCATAACCATTTTCACTTACAACAAGGATATGTTTCTTCTCATTACCCTGTTCTTCAGGAGATACGCAGACCATACCTATTACCTCATCATCTTCGCCAATGTTGATACCTCTTACACCGGAGCCGGTTCTTCCAATGGCACGAGCATCCTTTTCGTTAAATCTGACACACTTGCCACCTCTGGCAGCAAGAAGAATTTCATTGTTGCCATTAGTTAGAACAGCCTCAAGCAGTTCGTCATTTTCCCTTATTGTTATAGCATTTACTCCGTTAGCCCTCGGTCTTGAGTATGCTTCGAGAGAGGTCTTTTTAACAGTTCCTTTTTTTGTTGCCAGAACAATGAAATTATTGTTAATATACTCGGAATCATTAAGTTTAAGTACATTTATATATGCACAAACTTTATCGTCCGAAACAATATTGAGAACATTCTGAATAGCTCTTCCCTTAGAGGCTTTTGACCCCTCCGGTACCTCATAAACCTTTAGCCAGAAACATCTTCCCTTTTGTGTAAAGAAGAGCATTGTGCTGTGCATATTGGCTACATAGATATGTTCAATAAAATCGGTATCTCTGGTATTACTCCCCTTCATTCCTACACCACCCCTGTGTTGAGTTCTGTATTCAAAAAGAGGGGTACGTTTAATATAACCAAGATGAGATATTGTAATCACAACATCTTCGTCCGGGTAAAAATCTTCCGGGTTAAACTCATCTGAAGAGAGCTCTATTGTAGTCCTTCTTGAGTCTCCAAAGCTGCTTTTTAGATCTGCGAGCTCATCTTTAATAATCTGCATCTGAAGTGATAAATTTGAAAGAACATCATTCAGATAGTTAATCAGCTTCATAAGTTCGTCATACTCCGACTGCAGCTTCTCTTTTTCGAGGCCGGTTAGCTGACGAAGACGCATCTCAACAATGGCTGAGGCCTGAACCTCGGTAAATTCGAATCTCTCAGAAAGACGTGTTCTTGCCTCATCAACTGTTTTTGAAGACCTTATTATAGCAATAACCTCATCAATAAAATCGAGGGCCTTAAGGAGAGCCTCTAATATATGAGCTCTCTTTTGCGCCTGTTCCAATTCAAATTTTGCTCTCCTTATAATAACGTCATGTCTGTGGCGAACAAAATACTTTATTATCTGCTTTAGATTAAGCACTCTTGGTCTTCCATCTACAAGCGCGATGTTATTAACAGAGAAACTCGACTGGAGCGGAGTCATCTTATAGAGAGTGTTTAGCACAACATTTGCTACTGCACCAATCTTAAGGCGAATAACAACCCTCATTCCTGTTCTGTCACTCTCATCGTTTATATATGCAATACCATCTATCTTCTTCTCCTCTACCAACTCTGCAATCTTCTCTATCAGTTCGCGTTTGTTTACCATGTAAGGTATCTCGGTCACCACGATGGTCTCTCTGCCGCTATCATTAACCTCAATATCTGTTTTTGCCCTTACGACTATTCTCCCTTTCCCTGTTTCAAAAGCATCTTTTATCCCCTGGAGACCAAGTATTGTTCCTCCGGTAGGGAAGTCAGGACCTTTAATAAACTGTAGGAGCTCCTCTGTTGTAATATCGTTATTGTCTATATATGCACAAATTGCATCAACACTCTCCGACAGATTATGGGGAGGCATATTTGTGGCCATACCAACCGCAATACCGGATGCTCCGTTAAGCAGAAGCAGTGGAGCTTTTGCAGGTAAAACTACCGGCTCCTGTAGTGAGTCGTCAAAATTTGGCTTAAAATCAACTGTATTTTTATCAAGGTCTGCCAGAACCTCCTCTGCAATTTTCTTAAAGCGTGCTTCTGTATAACGCATCGCGGCCGCCGAGTCTCCATCAATGGAACCGTAGTTACCCTGACCGTCCACTAACATATAACGCAGACTCCACTCCTGTGCCATTCTTACCATTGCTTCGTACACGCTTGAATCTCCGTGAGGGTGATACTTACCAAGCACCTCACCGACAATACGGGCAGATTTCTTAAAACTGGCGCCGGAGGTAAGACCTAAATCATACATTCCGTAAAGTACCCTCCTGTGAACAGGTTTCAATCCGTCACGCACATCCGGAAGAGCTCTTGAAACTATTACCGACATAGAGTAGTCGATATAGGCGCTCTTCATCTCATCCTCTATATTAATTTTAATTATTCTAGAG
>CAZCXB010000099.1:0-7464 GCA_964502485.1 uncultured Muribaculaceae bacterium
GATAAGGGGACACGGTTGTCCCCTTATTTATTAAAACTATTTTCTGATGATACAAAAAGACAAAATATCAGCTCTGATAAGCGAATATCTTTCTCAAAAAGGTCTCTTTCTTGTAGATATATCTGTAAGTGGAGATAATGATATCGAGATATCAATCGATTCATGGGAGAGGGTTGAGATTGGGCATTGTGCAGATATCAGTAAAATTGTTGAGAAGGGGCTTGACAGAGATGAGGAGGACTACTCTCTGACTGTTACATCTGCCGGACTGGATCTCCCTTTTCGGGTTATGGAGCAGTACACTAAGGCAGTTGGCAGTGAGGTTAACGTAATCCTTAAAAACGGAATAAAGATAGCAGCTGTTCTAACAAAGGCAGATAGTGAAAGGATAGAGCTTACTTACAGCAGGTTAGAGAAAGTTGAAGGCAAAAAGAGAAGAGAGAAAAAAGAGGTTGTAGAGAGTTATTCCTTTGACGAGATAAAGAGTACAAAACCGTTAATTAATTTCAAATAATATTTAAAGGAATTTACCTAATATGGAAGGGTTAAATTTAATCAGCACATTTGCTGAATTCAAAGAGCTGAAGAGCATAGACCGCCCTACAATGATGAGCGTACTGGAGGATGTATTCCGTAACCAGTTGATAAAGATGTATGGAACTGCAGATAATTTTGATATCATCATCAATATAGACAAGGGTGATTTTGAGATATGGCGAAACAGAGAGGTTGTAGAGACAGTTGAGGATCCAAATTCTCAGATCTCATTTGAAGAGGTGTCAAAGATAGATGACTCATATGAGATTGGAGAGGAGTATGTAGAGGAGGTTAAACTATCTGCTTTCGGAAGAAGAGGAATTTTAAACCTTAGACAAAATCTCTCCGGCCGTATCATGGATATCGAAAAAGCAAATCTCTATACGAAGTACAAGGAGAAAATTGGAGAGATTGTAGTGGGAGAGGTGTATCAGGTGTGGAAGAAAGAGGTGCTAATTATGGATGAGGAGGGTAACGAACTCCTTCTGCCAAAAACTGAGCAGATACCATCTGATTTCTTCCGAAAGGGTGATACTGTTCGCTCGGTTGTATCATCGGTGGAGATGAAGAACAACAACCCTGTTATAATTCTTTCAAGAACATCTTCTGTATTTCTTGAGAGAATGTTTGAGCAAGAGGTTCCTGAGATATTTGACGGATTGATAACAATAAAGAAGATTGTAAGAATTCCGGGAGAGCGTGCAAAGGTTGCAGTTGAGTCTTATGACGAGAGAATTGACCCGGTTGGTGCATGTGTGGGTGTAAAGGGCTCCAGAATTCACGGAATTGTACGAGAGCTACGCAACGAAAATATTGATATCATAAACTGGACCTCAAATATGCAGCTCTTGATTCAGAGGGCTCTGAGTCCTGCAAAGATTATATCTGTTAAGATAAACGAAGAGGAGAAACGGGTTGGTGTATTTCTTAAGCCCGGAGATGTTTCACTTGCAATCGGTAAAGGTGGTAGCAATATAAAACTTGCCGGACTGCTTGTAGATATGGAGATAGATGTATTCCGTGACATTGAGGAGGAGGAGGAGGATGTCCTTCTGACCGAATTTGGTGACGAAATAGATAACTGGGTTATTGAAGCTTTAAAATCAATAGGTTGTGATACCGCAAAGAGCGTACTTGCCCTTCCAGTATCGGAGATTGTTAGGAGAGCAGATCTGGAAGAGGAGACTGTAATGGAGATACAGAGAATTTTACGGGAAGAGTTCGAATAGACAGTTTTCGGAAAGTTTAATAATGAATGGGAGGTAAAATATGACAGTAAACGAAAATATCAGAGTAGGCAAAGTATTGAAAGAATTTAACATAGGTCTGGGAACTCTCGTGGACTATCTTAAAAGTAAAAAGATAGAGATAGAACACTCTCCGGGCACAAAAATCACTCCCGAAGCATATGAGCTTGTCCGTAAAGAGTTTGGGAAAGAGCAGATAATTAAAGAGCAGTCAAAGAAGATTGCAATTAAGGTAAAAGATATAACCGATAAGGCAGAAGGTCACTCAAAAGAGGATACAGAAGATGAGATCCCTGGAAAAGAGGTCTTTATTAAAACAACTATCGCAGAACCTCCTCATCCCAAAATTATCGGAAAGATGGATATTGATAAGATCAATAAGCCTCAACCAAAAACTGAACCTGTGATTGTTAATGAAGTGGTTGAGAATACTCCTTCTCAAACCGGTTCCGACAAAACAGAGGTTAAAGGGAGTGACTCTGCAGATAAACATATCGGTGAAACTAAAGATTTATCTGAGACTGGTTCTTCGGAGATAAAGAGTGTAGAGATAAAACCTATTGATATTAAAGAAGAGAAGATAACTGCTTCCGGAATACCAGCTCCGGAAAGAGAAGAGCCCGAAGTTAAAGCCTCCGAAATTAAAGCACCTGAAATTAAAGCGCCTGAAGTTATAATTCCAGAAATTAATGCGCCTGAAACATCAACCGAAGCAAAAAGTGTAAAAACATCATCTCCGGAAGAGGAGGCAAAAAGGGCGGCAGAGATTAGAAGAGCAGAGGATGCTGCAAAAGAGCAGGCTTATGCCCTTGAAAGAAAGAAACTTATAGAGAGAGAAGCAAATAGAATTAAAGAACAACAAATATCAAGAGAGCGTGAAAAGGCCCGGAATACAGAGCAGGCTAAATCGTTCTCTTCTAAACCTCAACAGGAAAAGGTCTCGTTGCCCATTCCGTTGGATTTGACTAACATAGAGACAACGGATAAGGATAACCCGATTAATGAACAAAACACAGTGCCTGTGATAGAACACATTGAAACAAAATTTGAGAAACTTGCCGGTCCAAAAATCAGCGGGACCATGGACCTTTCTCAGTTCAACAAAAAGAAGAGTGATATAAAACCTGTAGGTAAAGAGCTACATAAAGGAAAGAGAGAGAGGATCCGCAAACCTCATAAAGAGAAGGTTGATCTTGCAAAAGAGGGCAAAGATAACAATCCGCGTCCTGCCGGAGATAAAAACAGAACCCCTAACAATAACGCTCCAGGTGCAAATATCAATAAAAGAAGAGATAATAAACCGCCTGTGGTTAGCAAGGACAAGTTCAAGCCGGTTAGAAATGAGGTTGACGAAGATGCAGTTCAGAAGCAGATAAAAGAGACCTATCAGCGTATGGTAGAGGGTAAGGGTAAGACAAAGGGGTCAAAATACAGAAAGGATAAGAGAGAGCACGCATCTCAAAAAATGCAGGTGGAGCACGAGATAGAACAATTTGCGAGCAACATACTCAAAATGACTGAGTTTGTAACCGTAAATGACCTTGCAATGATGATGGATGTGGCTGTTATTAAGGTAATCGAGGCTTGTATGAATCTAGGTCTAATGGTTTCTATAAACCAAAGACTTGATGCAGAGGCGATGGTTCTTGTTGCAGAGGAGTTTGGATTCAAAGTGGAGTTTGTTACCGCTGATATTCAAGGTTCAATACAAGAGGAGGAGGACTCCGAAGATGATCTTGTTACACGTCCTCCTATTGTTGCAGTTATGGGTCACGTGGACCATGGCAAGACCTCACTGCTCGATTATGTAAGAAAAGCAAATGTTATCGCCGGAGAGGCCGGAGGAATAACCCAGCATATTGGAGCTTATAATGTAAAGATATCTACAGGAGAGAGAATTACATTTCTTGACACTCCGGGTCACGAGGCATTTACTGCCATGCGGGCCAGAGGAGCAAAGGTTACCGATATTGCAATTATTATAGTTGCTGCCGACGATGCAGTGATGCCTCAGACTAAAGAGGCTATAAACCACGCACAGGCAGCAGGTGTTCCAATGATCTTTGCAATAAACAAGATGGATAAACCGGGTGCAAATTCGGAGAGAATACGGGAGCAGCTTGCAAATATGAACCTTCTTGTTGAGGATTGGGGTGGTAAATATCAGTGCCAGGAGATATCAGCCAAGCAGGGAGTTAATGTCGATAAGTTGCTTGAGAAGATCCTTCTTGAGGCAGAGCTGCTCGATCTTAAGGCCAACCCTAAAAAGAGGGCTAAAGGAACTGTCATAGAGTCTTCTCTTGACAAAGGCAGGGGATATATGACCACTTTACTAATCCAGACCGGAACTCTCCATATTGGAGATATCATTTTAAGTGGTAGTTATACAGGCAGAATCAAGGCTATGTTTAATGAGAGAGGGATTAAGATCTCTGAAGCAGGACCTGCATCTCCGGTATCTATCCTTGGACTTAACGGCGCACCTGCTGCTGGCGAACTGTTCAATGTTATGGAGGATGAGAAGGAGGCAAGAGATATTGCCAACAAGAGGGAGCAGCTGCTAAGGATACAGGGATTAAAGACTCAGAAACATATAACACTTGAAGAGATAGGTCGTAGGATTGCAATCGGCAACTTCCAGGAGCTTAATGTAATCGTGAAGGGTGACGTTGACGGATCTATTGAGGCACTCTCAGATTCACTGATAAAACTCTCTACAGAAGAGGTTCATGTGAATGTTATTCACAAAGCCGTAGGTGCAATTTCGGAATCTGATGTACTTCTTGCCGCTGCCTCTAATGCAATTATAATCGGATTCCAGGTGAGACCTTCTGTAGCTTCAAGAAAACTTGCAGAGAAGGAGGAGATAGAGATTAGGCTCTACTCTGTTATCTATGATGCAATTAATGAGGTAAAAGATGGAATAGAGGGTATGCTTGCTCCGGAAAAGAGGGAGGAGATTACTGCCACTGCCGAAGTTCGCGAAGTTTTCCGTATCTCAAAAGTTGGTACAATTGCAGGTTGTATGGTTAAAGAGGGTAAACTTACCAGAAATGCCAAAGTAAGAATTATTCGTGACGGAATAGTTATTTACACAGGTGGTCTTGGATCACTTAAGAGATTCAAGGATGATGTAAAGGAGGTATCTTCCGGTTATGATTGCGGTCTTAATATTGATGGCTACAACGATATCAGACTAGGCGATATGATTGAATCTTACACAATTGTAGAGATCAAACGGAAGTTATAACATTTACTTCCATCTCAATATCCAAATCGAAGCGGGTCTTAACAGCCCGCTTTATATTTTCTGCAAATTCCAGTATCTCGACTCCTGTTGCCCCCTTGTAGGCTACAATAACCAGAGCCTGATTATGATGCACACCTACATTACCCTCTTTAATACCTTTGAAACCACACTGTTCAATAAGCCAGGCAGCTGGCAGCTTGACAAATCCGGGTTGTGCAGGAAAAAGCTTTAAAGTGGGATTCATCTCCTTTAATTGCATCGCCCTATCATTAGAGATCACAGGATTCTTAAAGAAACTTCCTGCGTTTGCCACTATTGAGGGATCCGGCAGTTTAGCCCTTCTTATACTACATATTGCCTCCCGTACATCATAGAGAGATGGATCCGGGATCTGAGATAACTGTACAGAGAGATCGGAGTAGTCAAAATTCAATACAGGATAAAGAGATAGTCTGAAGCTTACAAAGGTAATGACCGTCTCCCCTCTGAGATCGTTCTTAAATATGCTCTCTCTATAGCCGAAACGGCACTCACTGTTTGTAAGTAAATGTTTATCACCTGTTTTAATATCAATATACTCCACCGATTCGATTGTATCCTTTACCTCGGAGCCATATGCACCGATATTCTGAACCGGAGCTGCACCTACACATCCGGGTATAAGAGATAGATTCTCCACTCCTCCCCAACCACGATCTACACAATAAGCTACAAAATCATCCCAGTTGACACCGGACCCTACTCTAAGGAGAACACTTTGAGAGTCTGAGCCTGTTATTGAGATCTCCTTTAATGCCGGACGAATAACCAAACCATCATAATCGCCTGTAAAAAGTATGTTTGAGCCTGATCCCATCACAAGAACGGGTAGATCTCTAAACTCTGAATTGTCAAGTACTCTCACGATCTCATCCTCGCATGAGGGGGTAGAGTACCAAGACGCATATATATCCAGTCCTAAAGTATTCAGCGCCTTAAGGCTTTTGTCCTTCTCAATAATAGTCATTAAATCTTAATCTTTAAATATCGTGAATAACAGAATCCTCACTTATTTTAGTCATACCCTCTCCCCTCTCATCCTCAGGCTTATGAATATAGAGTAACTTACAGATGGCTCTCATAACCCAAATAATTATAAGCAACAGTATAGCAGTAATTTCGGCTGAGAGTTGCTCCTTTATTCTTGCCTTGGCAGATAGGAGCTCAGGGTCCGAGTTGAGTATAGTCTCTAAATCTTCCGGTGGAGTATTCCTCCAAGACCACTTAAGTATTACACTTCCACCGGAGATATATATAACTCCACCGTTCGAGCGGTTCAATGTCAAAAGGGTTTTATAATCGGAGTGGAAAACATCCGGTTTGATATTATACTTTGCAATAGTTGAATCTGTTACACTCCAACCCGACCCGGAAAGCATAACCATGGAGGCACCTCTTGACTGGAGGGAGTCATAAAGATGGTTTATCCTCTCGGCAGCACGTCTGCCTAATCTGTCAATAAATGGAGATGAGACAATAAACAGAGGTGTGCTAACCGCAAGAAGTGAATCTGTTACATATTGACCATCTCTTTGTGATACTGCAAAATCCATGTGTGCCTTACCCCCGGATACCTGTTTTGAGTAGGAGTCAACAAAAGTGTAGGTTGAGTCAGGAAGATTGTCCACCGAGAATTCATAGCTCTTACCATCCTTGGTATAAATAAGGGTAGTCTCAAAGACAGGGTTATTCTCCTCAATTTCTGAATCCAGTCTGTTTGCAATGTTTGTCCCCACCTTAAATTCCATAAAATCTATCATCGGAAGATATCTGGAGGAGTAAGCAGAAAGGAGAATTATAAGTACAGCATAAACCGCAGTAAAGCTCCACTCCCACACTGGCGGGGCAATTGGTACAAACTTATCTTTTTGATAATAAAGAATTAGGGCAAAAAAGAGAAAGAAGATATTTTTGTAGAATGTCTGCCAGTTCGAGAGTTTTAAAGCCTCACCAAAGCATCCACAGTCGCTCACAGGGTTGAAAATTGCAATAAAGAGAGTAATCACTGTAAAGAAAGAGATAAACATCAGGGCTATCCTGCAAGAGATTCTCATTCTCAATCCAACAAGTAGAACAATACCCAGTAACATCTCAGTTGATGAGAGTGCAACACCAAGGGTTTGGTAAAGAAGAGGCCACGATCCGAAACCAATGATTTTAAAATACTCCTCTACTATTAATCCAACTCCTACCGGATCGATAATCTTTACAAATCCCGAAAGGAGAAAAGTAAGGCCGATTACTACTCTTGAAATTGCTCTTAAAAATCTCATATAAAATCTGTTATTATCTGATGAATCCTATTTGCCGGCAGCATCTCACCTGAAGTTTCGCAGCAGTCAACTCTTAGAAGAGCATCTCCTCTATTGCACTCATAAAGGTATATATCTC
>CAZCXB010000100.1:0-7404 GCA_964502485.1 uncultured Muribaculaceae bacterium
ACACAGTATAATTATAAACACATTAAGGAGAGTTATCTAATTTTCTTATCTTTGCACATTCCAATATGATAGATAAATGGAGAGTATAAATATAGCAATTTTTGCATCAGGTTCCGGCACAAATGCCCAAAATATTATTGAACATATTGCAAAGAGTGGTGGAAAAATATCGGCTACTAACGGTCATCATACGAATGAACAGATAGTTGCACATATTAATGTATCACTTGTACTATCAAACAAAAGAGATGCGTTTGTTCTTGAACGTGCAAAGAGGCTTGGAGTTAATTGCCATGTTTTCACCGCGGCAGATTTGCGAGAGGGAGAGAGTATAGACAATATTCTCTCAGAGAATAATATCAAGTTCATTGTGTTGGCAGGGTTCCTACTTAAATTTCCGGATAGACTTGTATCGGCATACAAAGGGAGGATAATAAACCTGCACCCCTCCTTACTCCCCAAGTTTGGGGGCAAGGGGATGTACGGGGATGCTGTACATAAGGCTGTTATTGAATCCGGAGAGAGAGAGTCCGGTATAACGGTTCATCTTGTAGACGAACATTACGACAATGGAGAGCATCTGTTTCAGGCAAAATGCACTGTAGAGAGTGGGGAGACTCCCGAATCTCTTGCCAAAAAGATTCATGCGCTCGAGAGAGAGCATCTGCCGGCTGTTATCTGTGATTATATTCTTAACTATAAGAGATAGCTTCTCAACTGTCTAAACATACGTTATCTGTTAATCTCCTTCAAAATAGGGATTTCAAGTCTAAATCCTGTTCTGCTATATCTTCCACCTTCAAAAGCAACAAATAGTCCTCCTCTTATAAGCTCTTTTATACCAAAGGAGTATCCGGTTTCAACATAAACAGCACCTCTGTCGGGGAGCCATAAAGATTTTAAATGCAGAGCCTCGTAGAGGAGTTGACTGTTGAGAAACGGTAATCTGTTCAAAAAAAGATACTCCGATTTATACTCTGCAAATCCGGTAACCCAACTGTTTGGAGTTGACATTTTATAGCTATCCAATAAGAGAAATGTGCCGGCAAATCCGGTCTCTGTAACCATGATGTCCGAAGCCCCGAAATGCTTAAAATCCTCAAGAAAAACTCTTTTGTTGTTATAAAATGATCCTGCATCAATACTATACCAAAGAGAGCTATAGAGTCCGGTCGAGAATTTTTGAGAGACTTTTATCCCTGCAAATCCGTAAGATGAGAACTCCGGGTTGCTCAATTGAGTCGGTATTGATGCTCCGGTATAGATCGAGAAAGTTGGGAATGCCGATCTTACATACTGCTTCCTGCCGTCGGTAATGCGATAGTAGTGCTGTGGTGTCCATAAAACAGATGCACTATAGTGGAGAGAAGAGCTATTAGCGGATAGCGCTCCGTAAATATTATCAACAACATTCGGCATGGGTTCCTTGCCAAACAGGGATCTGAGATCTCCATTGACAAGTGCTCTTCGTCTGTTGTATGCAAATCCTATATTTAATCTCAATCCGTTTGAGATATCAACTCCGTTTCTCAACTCTAACCACGATTTCGAGTAAAACTTTACGGGATTACCTCCCGATAAAAAAGAGGAGTAGGAGTTTAGTAATCTTGAGACAGGAGAGGTGTTGTTTATATCACTGCTGCCATCACCAATGGATATCTCAACTCTCCCGAGTCTTAGAGGGAGGTAGGTTAATGAGAGATCACTCCTCCATAGCAGACGATCTCTTAAGGTTGAATAGTAAAGAGATGTAGTTGCCACAAGTTCTCTATTCTTATCTTTTTGGTACTTAAAAAAGAGGTTCTGGCCTAAGTGGTACCCATCAACAAAATTGAAGTCGCCGACAACCTTGGAGAGACCTCCGAAACCGTATGTTACATTTTTACCCGCTTTGAATCTGCTCTCGTAAAGAATCTTGTCCAGAATCTTATTGCCTGTAGAGCGGTTAACCCTCTTTACTGAGTCCTCTTCAAAAACCCGTCGGAACTCATCTTTAAGGCTATCTGCCTGTCTGTATGAGAGAACCTCCTCCTCCCTCAGAGGAAGCTTTCTTATAGTTGACCAATAGATGCTGTCTCTCTGTTTTGCAAGGGAGTCCACTACTCTTCTGATGGATGTATCCCTTTTAATCTCAAGAGATCCCTCTCCTCTTTTTTTACGTTGTCCCTCACTCCCTTTAACTGCTATCTCTTTATTTAACTCTTTTTCTACTTCTCTTGCAGTACGTTTCGCCTCCCTGTCTGTAATATTTTGAGCAACATTAACCGGGGAGGCCAATTGCTCAGATAGTGAGCTCTCCTGGTCATCCGTATCTCCATTAACTTTGCTGTAGGTTATTGAGGAGTTGTATCTGCCTTGTGCCTTGATTCCAAGCATATCTACATTTATATCCAGAACATATGCCGTTGGGATTAGTAAAGAGGGCTTTACCTGGTTATAGTTAATACGAATATCTGTTGTAACGCCGGTCTCTTTAGAGACAACATCCAGATAGAAGACATTCCAGGTATCATCAACAATATAGATATGTCCGCTAAGAAGTTTAGAATCTCCCTTTTTTGGAACTACTCTTATCTTGTTTACAATTTTACCTGATTCATTTGTAATTCCCTCATAAACAAATCTATAATAATTAAAAGCATTGGGAGCAAGGGGTGAGAGTTTACCAAAAAAATCTTTATTGTAAATTGAGGTTCTCTGAACTCCTGTTACATTACCCGGGTCTATCTCAGTGGGGATGGTGCTTGAGTATGCGGTTATTTTTTCGTTATAACTATTTGGATATGTGTAGGTAATTTGAGAGTGGGACTCAAGCAGAAATAGTTTATTGAGTACCAGATTGCTTTTAGTTTTTCCCGTCTGCATCTTAATTATCGCCGGAATTCTGGTGATCTTCATTGTACCCTTCATATAGACCGAAGACTCAAAACTCCTTACCTGTTGTCTGTGAAATGGGGCTCTTGCTATTGCCCTTCTCATAACATAGTATGCACGATCTTGCTGATTTCCTTTAAAGTAAAGATCATCCAACCTGTAGTGCTCCTCTTTTAAAACAATCGATCTATAGATAGACTCCTTATCTATGGTTATTACAAACTTCTCCCTTCTGTATCCCAATGAAGAGACCTCACAAGTGTAAGTTCCGGGCTTAAGAGTAATATGAAACTCTCCATTTGCATCTGCGCTTACGCCGGTTGCCGGTTCATGCAGATAGATAGAGGCATATGGTACAGGAAGAGCGTTCTCATCTAAGATTTTCCCTCTAAACACTGCGCCTTGCACAAGAGTAGAGAAAATAATCTGAGATAGTGATATCAGAAGGGATACTTTAAGAAATCTCACTTGGTAAATTACAGATTAGTTACCATTTATTCAGATGAACTTTTGACTCATCCCACTTATCCTTTGGTTTCTGTTCACCCTTGGGGTATCCTATAGGGATTAGGCAAAGCGGTAGATAGGGTTCGGGAATACCGAAAGCCTTTGAGATTGTCTTCATCCTGTCCTCAAAAGGATAGCCTGCAGTCCACACAGCGCCAAGCCCGATAGACTCAGCTGCAAGCAGAATATTTTGAGCAGCAGCGGAACAATCGAGGTACCAGTAAACAGATTTTTCCGGATTACCTATTACAACAATTGCTGCCTGCGCCTCTTTTAGCATTCTTGCATAAGGGATCTTCTCAGATAGTGATGCCATAATCTCTTTATCCTGAACAATAAAAAACTCCCATGGCTGACGGTTCATCCCGGTAGGTGCTGCCATACCTGCCCTAACAAGCAACATTAGATCCTCTACCGTTACCGGTTGATCGGTATAGCTCCTTACACTCTTCCTGCTAAAGATTGTCTCAAGGGCCGCATTTTGTGCCACAGAGGGCGTTACATGCACAAGCAAGGCGGAAACTATTAGAAAGATAGCTCTTTTAATCATATTACTTAATTTTAATGGTGTAAATCATTGTTGTATAGATATTGATTGCACTTTCAATAATCTCGTCGGAGAATTTGTAACCACTTTGATGGATATCCTCTCCATCTGTACCGTTTCCAATATCAAAGAAAGAAGATAGAGAGTTAAAAGCAAAGAAACAGAAGTCGTCTGAGCCCCTTGTGGGTTCTTTTGCATATTGAATATTGAGACCATGTATCTTAACAGCCTCCTCAACCAAAAGGTTTGCCCTATCATCATTTACTGTAGCAGGAAAGCGGTCAAAGTATGCAAATGATGTCTTGAGATTGTACTCCTCCCCTTTTGACCGTGCAAAATCCTCCATCATACTGCACAATTTATCAAGGTCTTGATCGGCAAATGAGCGGAGAGTCATTCTCAGATATCCGTCACCCGGAGTTACACCGTAGTTGATCTCACCCATTGTAATATTTACAACAGTTCCCAGAATAAAATCGCTGAAGGTGCCCTTTTCTCTATTAAGCCTGTTCATATATTCGGCTGTTTCGGTAATTGCCTTGTATGGAGATATCGCATTTTCCGGATATGCGGCATGAGAGGGTGCTCCACGAAAGTGGATCTCCATCCCAACAGAGCCGGCTGCATAGACACCGCTGTGGAGTACAACAGTATTGAGTGGGTACTTAGGGTTGTTATGAAGAGCAAAGGAGAAGTCGAACTTCACTCCATGCTTCTCAAGATGGGAGGCCATGAGTGCAGCACCCTCGCCAACCTCCTCTGCGGGTTGAAACAGTAACCAGACTGTCCCCTCAAAATGCCTGTTCTCCGAGAGGATACGCGATAATCCAATTAGGATTGCCATATGGCCGTCATGCCCGCAAAGATGTTCGAATCCACTCTCAGTTCTGATTGCATCCATTTCGCATCTGAACATCACGGAGGGACCCTCCGAACTCCCTTTGTAACCGGCAACAATACCATGACCCCCAATATTATCCAGAAGATAATCCGGCTTGGTAACCTTTAGATATTCCAGTAAAATTTTAGCTGTATTCTCCTCTTTATGAGAATACTCAGGAGAGTTGTGGAGTCTTTCCCGTACACTCTTAATCTCCTCAAAAAACTCCTTCTTTAAGGAGATCTCTTGTGATTGTAACATTATACAGTTTGTAATTAAAATTATAAATACTGTAAGCTTCAAAATGATAACTCTTTTCATTCCCTATCTTTTTCCAAAAATAGAAAATTAATTTGTAGGATCTTTACATTAATATCAATTTTGCGCCTCGCAACAGGTTAAACAAAAAAAATCATGTACAAACACATCAAAAAACGAGCCCCCATCTGCTTCAAACGATGGAAACGAACCCCATGGGCGGCATTTGCCTCTATGGGTAAGATAATTAAGATAGGTGTCCTTTGCGTAACCTATTCTCTTTTAGTGTTTAACAGTCAGCCTCTATTGTCTCAAAGTAAGACAAAAAGCGAAGACTTAACATTGAGGGCTCTTGAAGAGCTGGTCATAAATACAGAGCGACCCACGCCGTTTCAGCCACTTGTCCGGGTAGTCGCAGTTATCCGGCAACAGGAGATAGAGCGGGCTGCAGTACAAAATCTCCAGGACCTGTTGCGATACATTCAGGGTGCAGATCTTAGAAGCCGCGGAAGCGAAGGGGTACAGGCAGATCTGAACATTTTAGGAGGAACTTTCGACCAGACAATGGTTATGATAAACGGGATAAACTTTTCTGACCCCCAAACAGGGCACCACTCCCTCAACATTCCGGTGGATATCTCTCAGATCGAGAGAGTAGAGCTTCTTCATGGACCGGGAGCCTGGTCAGAGGGTAGCGTGGCATATTCAGGAGCAATAAATATCATTACAAAAAAGCCGGAGAATTTGACTCTTCAGTCTACCATTAGCGGAGGGGAATATGGATATTTCAGGGGCTCTGCCAATATTGGCTTTTCACCACAAACAAACCGTCTCAAGGGGTGGAACCTCTCCGGCCAGGCCGGTTGGGGGCATAGTCGCAGTGACGGGTTTACCGATAATACAGATTTTGAAATTACCAACCTCTTTTCAAATCTCTCTCTCAATAACAGCAGAGGACACTCCATTGATATTCAGGCCGGTTGGCAAGAGAAGTCATTTGGTGCAAACAGTTTCTATTCAATAGCATATCCGGAACAGTTCGAGAATACCCGTGTTTTTCTCTCCTCTGTTAAATATATATGGGAGAACAAGAGCTGGCAGATTAGCGCCTCGGTTTACCAAAGAAGACATCATGACCGTTTTGAGCTCTTCAGAAATGAATCTCCTCAATGGTATAAAGGTCATAACTATCATGTTAATGATGTAGCCGGTATAAATACCAAGGCAGCATATCGCTGGGGAAAATGGGGAAGCACAGTTTTTGGTGTTGACTTTAGGTATGAACATATCTACAGCACAGTTCTTGGAGATCCCCTGGATTCCCCTATAGCTGTTCACGGAGAGACGGGGGTGAGTTTTACCAAAGGAAAGGAGAGAGATACCTACTCTCTGTTTCTAAGACATATTCTGCAACTAAATAGGTGGCGCTTTACAGCCGGAATAATGGGGGCAGATAACAGTAACTATGGCACAAGGTTGTATGCGGGGTTAGCTGCTGCATATTCGATTAGCCCATATCTTGAAGCCAGTGGCTGGATAAACAACAGTTATCGCAACCCCACATTTACAGACCTCTACTATAAGAGTCCCACTCAGACCGGAAATATGGGACTTAAACCGGAGGAGGCGATAGCTGCACAGATAGGATTAAGATTTACAAAATTCAATTTAAGAGCATCTTTAAGCGGATTCTATCGTTACGGTTACCGTATAATTGACTGGACAAGAGAGAGCGGAAGCGACCAGTGGAGTGCAAGCAATATAACAAATATAAGATCTGCAGGTATTGACATAAGTGCAATGCTTCTTTTTGCATCGGGGCCTATAACAAGAGCAGCCATCTCATATTCATGGATGGATGTTTCAAAACAGATCGAGGGGCTCCACTCACTCTATGCAACAGATTTTCTAAGGCATAAAGCGGGAGTCAATATAGAGCATAATATCGCTTGGAAGCTAAGTGGACGCTGGGATCTCTCTTACCAGAAAAGAGATGGTACTTACCTAGGAGCCGAAGGATCCGAGGTCCCATATAAGGGTTTTATTATTGCCGACCTTAAGATAGTATGGAACGGCAAGTTTGTCAAACCCTTTGCTGAGGCAACCAATCTGTTTAATACCAACTATCTGCATATAGGAAACCTTCCTCAGCCACGCAGATGGATTAAAGTTGGAGTAGGTATTAATATTTAAAAAGGGCATTGTCGTTCATAAATTGAGCTATTTTTAACTAAAATGGGAGCTGCTAACCATTTTTAGTTTATTTTTACAAGATTAATGTGCGATTAAGTGTGAATTTTTTATTAGGGTAGCTTGGAAATTTCAGAAATTCTGTTTT
>CAZCXB010000101.1:0-7344 GCA_964502485.1 uncultured Muribaculaceae bacterium
TGAGGATTGGACATGCCCGTTGTGCGGAGGGGTTATAAGCCCGCAACATGTAACACAGCTCTCCTGCTGTGAGATTTTCACCAGCGATGAGGATTGGACATGCCCGTTGTGCGGAAGGGTTATAAGCCCGTCCACAAAAGTATGCAAGGTCCACAACCCTTGCCAAGGTCCCCTTTTCATCGTGTAAAATTCCGGTTTTACCGATTTTTCACGTTATTTAGCCGTTTTTCTATTCCGGGGGGCTATGCAACTGTATACTTTTGCATCATAAAATTTTTAAAACACTTTTGATATGAAAATTATTGATGACAAAATGAACCGCCGTGAGACTATACACGGAATCGGAATTGCTGCAATTTTTATCTTTGCTGGTATCTTTATCCTTGGTCGTAACCTGGGTTGGATAGAACACTCGCTCTACAGGATCGTGATCTCATGGCAGATGCTCCTGATAGTTATCGGTATCTTCTCACTGATTAAAAGGCAGACAACCACAGGGCTAATTCTAATCGGGGTCGGTGGGTTCTTCCTTCTTCCGCATCTGTTCACAACACAGTACTATTCTGTAAGAACATTCTGGCCATTGGTTTTTGTGCTGATTGGAGTTATCCTTCTTGTTCGCCCTAAAAATGCGTGGGGATGCTGCGAGGGACACCGCAGATACAGACCGACACAGCAAGGAACAGTAAATAACGAGAATGGTTTCGTAACCTCGAATAACTCATTTGGCTCTGTAAGGCAGTTGGTTCTTGACCCTATCTTTAAGGGAGCTGTTCTGACCACCAGATTTGGAGGAACTGTACTCGACCTGAGGCATACAACAATAGAGCCGGGAGAGACATATATAGATGTAGATTGTGCATTTGGAGGAATCGAAATATATGTACCTCATAACTGGACAGTAAAGACATCGGTTAACTCAGTATTCAGCGGAACCGAAGATAAACGTTATAGAGGAGCAGAGCTCTCTGACACAACATTTAAGCTAATCGTTAGAGGAAACGCATCATTCAGCGGAATAGAAATTAAGAGTTAAATATCAATCCAACGATCTAAATTGCTAAATTTGGCAATAGATAGCAAAAGTTAGCAATAGTTAGCAAAAATTGACAATAATTAGCAGTAGTTGGCAATATTTAACAATTAATGAAGAGAAATCCATTAATAAAATCGACAAAAACTAAGGTGACCTGGGCAGCGGTAACAATTGTAATTACCGCTGTTATCTGGTCACTTTTATTATTATACGGCAATGTGATTAAGATTCATGCACTCACATCAAGCATCACATACACACTACTGCTTGCCGCATCAGGATATCTATACTGGTTTATGTCAGATTATATCCGTCCGATTCAGGCACAGGCAGTAATTGCAATTATCAATCAAACTCTTATAATCTCCATTACATATGCTGTTGTTACGATTACAGAGATGGAGCAACCACGGCAATTTATAGAGAAGATCCCGATTTTTGCAACTGTAGGGATTTTAAGCTGGATTATTCTGGCCCAATGGTATAGGATTAATACCATCTCACAAAATTTACAATCAGGGAGCTGCTCATCTGAAGAGTCTCAGGATAAGAGCGAAGAGGAGAGATCAAACATAGAGACTCTTGACAAAATATCGGTTAAGGAGGGTTCACATATTCATATTTTACATCTTGACGATCTGCTTTACATTCAGGCCTATGGCGACTATGTAATGCTGTTTACACATAGCGGCAAACATATTAAAGAGCAGACAATGAGATATTTTGAGACACACCTTCCACCATTGTTTGTTAGGATTCACCGTTCGTGTATAGTAAACACAGAGAAGATAGCCCGCGCAGAGCTCTTCGGCAAAGAGAGCTATAATATTCACCTAAAAAACGGCACCTGCTTAAAAGCAAGTGCCGCCGGTTACAAACTACTTAAAGAGAGACTATTGCTTTAAGCTTAATGCTTAATGCTTAAATCTTACTCTTACCTATGGTTCCGGTAAGGCTCTTTGCATACTCATATGAGCAGACATGATCGTAATGCCCTTTAAGTTTATTAAGTCGTTCAATCAAATCGTGATACATCTCCGGAGATAGATTTTGATCGTCTCTTATTATCTTCTCGATATATCTTATATGAGATGCAAAAAGAGCAATATCTGACTGCTGCTTTGTTAGAATTCTAGCCTTATACCAGTCGGATTCAATTACATTCTCATATTTAAACAGATCCCTTACCTCAGGAGAGCTAAGATCTTTACCCTCATAGTTGCCATCTACCATAATGTGAAGCAGGGCCTTAAGAGGAGGAATTGCTGAGTTGACACTTCCATCACGGAAATATGCACCTGCAACCTTCTGCTGAGCCTCTACAATATTAAGTACACCATCTGCAAACTGATCCATAGATTGAAGCTCCGGCTTTAACATATCCTCAGGGAAGATCACATCCGGATTCTCAAAGACCCTACCAAAGAAGCCATTAACAAACTTTTCTGTGATACGGTATCCCAGGATAGAGGCCGGTATTTTTTTCCCTTTAAATTCAAAGTCATCAATCTTTTCAAGATCACCATTAGAGATCATAAGCTTAGGGTCTCTCTCAAAAGGGTTAAGTCTTGCCCACAACTCAGGAATTAAAAGACTAAGATCATGATCTATACGGTACTTTTGACCAATAAATCCTGCCGGAGTTGTAAAACCATCATAACCGGTAAGGACAAAAGATAGAAGAGCATTATTAAGATCTATAACCGGCCACAGAGCATTGAATGGCGACTTTGTAAGAGCCCCTTCGCTCCCGGCTCCGGTAGTAGATGGAGATTTACCTGTAAGTGAGCAGATAAAGTCCATAAACAGCTCCGGCAACTCCTGATAGTGTACAGGGCTATATACCGCAAGTGGTCTGATACCCTTCTCTGCCGGATTGTTTCTTCTTCCCGGCAATACAGCGTTCACCGGAACATGAAGAGGACGTGAAGATGGTAGCATACGCGAGATTCTCATACCTATCTCTGCAACATACTTTGATTTTGGATCAATGATATCGTCCCTTGTCTGCAGATATCTTACATTTTTGGTAAGTGCACCATCCACAATCCTTGGATTTGATGATGACACATAGTAGCTTTTCTTTTCAGAAGCCGCAACCTCCATAATCATATCTCTCATAGGAGGGGTAAAGAGATCAAAGTTGATCACATCCTCTACCATCTCCTTTGCATCCTCGTTGGTGAGAGGCTCAAAGTTTGAGATAAAAGTGTTTGGAGTAGAGAGGTCACTCTCCGCCTTCTTATCTAATCCCCTGTGAATTGCCTCATCGGGACGCTGGAAGAAGCGAAATTCGCAATTCTGCAATATCTTCACACTCTTGTTATCTACAATAGGATTAAGGCCGGATAACTCAGAAGCCGGTAAAACAGTAGAGACAGTAATATCGTCCTCCATCTGAATCTTTACAGAGTGTACATAGTCCTGCCTCATCTTAAAGGTACGCCATGCACCCTTATCGTCGTAACCCACACGTAAGTATCTTGCTGCAAGCTTTCTGTTCTTGTATTTGAGTTCATTCCCCGGCTGACCGTTAAGAATATCCACCGAGAAGTACTGTTTCCAGTCACTACCCCACTCCTCTCTGTAGAACCTCTTTACAATAAATGCTATACCTTTGATATACTGAGGTATTGAATCAAGCCATGCATTGTACTCATCTGTAAACTCATGCGATGGGGTGAGCATCTTGATGGAGGATCCCATAGAGCGTTTACTGCTCAGAAATGTTCTGCTGGTGTTTTTTACAGGTTTCAGTGGGCTTGACTCTTTAAATCTGTTGGAGTAGTTATAGTTGATAATCTCCTCAACACGTTTGAAATCGGAGTCAAAATCTTTGATAAAGAATGAGCCGGATATTATTGAGTCTGATATAGATTTTGATATCTCAGATTTTCCCCCACCCGATACAGTACAAGGTTTATGAATAAATACCCCCTCTGAGTTGGTCTCTACAAGTCTGTAATTTAGAGTGCCTGAAGCTCTCTCCATTGTGTACTTATGACCGTTTGGAAGTATATAGGTATGCCCGGGAAGAAGTTTAACACTATACTCCTGCTTCTTCTTAGTCCAGGTTATACTCTGTCTGTTAACATCAAATCTGCTCAGCTCAGGAATATAGAGAATATCCGGATAGTTCTTATCTACACCATACCCCCCGGGCTTCATCTCAATTATATCCGGAAATAGTTGAGATAGCTGATCGAGTGTTGTATTAAAGCTCTCAGGCTTTGTTATCTGTCCCTCACCCTGATTATAGGATGGAAAGATCAAAGCTCCTCCTGCATGCTCCTCCTCTGCATTACCCATCAAATTGGCAGCATATGAGATAAATGTCTTGATCTCCTTTTTTGAATAACCGAAATAGTTATCTGCAATTACAGTAACAATAACACCCTCATCTGTTCTCATTGTCAACTTAAAAGGCACACCCTCATTATAGAGTTCACCCTCCTTCTCCCAGCACATTCCATCTCTCTTCTCCCTTTCGGATGCTTGGGAGATATGAGGAAGGCCTGCCTCTCTCTTGGTTATATTGCAGAGCTGTGGTGCCAGAATTATACATCCGGTATGACCACTCCATGTCTCGAAGTCAAGACCTGCATCGTTTGAGATATGGTAGGGTGAGCCTGCGTTTCCAAAAATTGACTCTACAAAATCGAGATTGGACACAAGAGAGCCGGGAGCAAAAAAGCGCACCTCCATACTCTTCTTTGGAGATATCCCCTCAACCTCCGGACTTACAAGGGGTCTGAGCAACAGAGAGACAAATATTTTGCTACTCTTTGAGTACTCTTCCGTAAATGGGAGCTTGAAGATATCACCCTCAATTTCAGTTGCTCTCTTTAACAGATAGGCAGCAGTTAGCATAGGGACAGCCTTCTTGTCGTCAGGAATAGGCAAACCACCCTCTGCAATATGGAACACACCCTTGGTTGTGCGTCTGTCATTGCGCGGATTGTGAAGAATTCCCTGCTTTATCCTGTATGAGCTGAGATACTCCGAAATATACTCCTCTCTCTTCTCAGGAATTGAGAGCTCACGTGCAATTCCATAAAAATCGAGCGTAAATGTGAAGGATGGAATATTTATCTCAGGAGCATCAATACCCTTAAAATAGTTTTTAATAAAGTTTTGAATCCTCTGATCTGCAGGGCATAAATAGTTTTTAAACTGCCTCTCTCTTTCACGGTAATTAATAATCAGCGATTTGGCAAGATGTAAAAAGCCGTCAGCATCGCTCTCCTGAGAATCGTCATCGACAAGTCCAAGCGCCTCCAATCTTAGCTTAATGTACTGATGTATATACTCTTTTGAATTTTGTTTTGGGTTATCGAAGAAACCCAGAGACTCTTTTTGTCTTTTCATTATACAGAGTAAAAATTAAGTTGTTTTCAAGTGAACAAATATACATGCAAAAATAGTTCCTTATTACTTTTTTATTTGGCATGACGGATAAAAACAGCCATATTTGAGAAAACATTTTTAAAACTTAACAAAAATGAAGAGAGTATCTTTTCTAACTATACTATTTCTGTTTGCCATATCCATTAATGGACAGACTGTTAATAACAGCAACCGGCCAGAAATGCAGGGTAAGGAGCTAATCTACAAAAGTGACCGTGACGTTGAGATCTTTGAAAAATTTGCTAAAGATTTTTCGGGCAAAGCAGATCTCCCCTTAGATAAACTGATAATTGAGACAGCAAAATATTTTCTTGGAACCCCCTATGTAGGACACACTCTTGAGATAGAGCCGGAGGGTGTCGTTATTAACCTTAGGGAGATGGATTGCACAACATTTGTAGAAAATGTTTATGCACTCGCCAATACACTTCGCAGCGGTGATGTCACTTTTGACAACTTTATCTCTAAACTCAAGCTAATTCGCTACCGTGACGGAGTTGTAGAAGACTATGCAGACAGACTACACTATACTGCAGACTGGATCTGGGATAACCAAAAAAAGGGGCTGGTAAAGAACGTAACCAAAGATGCGGGCGGAAAGGAGCTTAAGATTAATCTCTATGCAATGTCTACCAATCACGACAAATACAAACAGCTCAAGGGAAATAATATCCTCACCGCAAAAATAAAAGGGATAGAGCAGTCGGCAAACATTCGTAAAAACTGGCATATTCCCAATACAGAGATAGAGAAAAACTCTGCAAATTTAAAAAACGGAGATATGGTTGGGTTTGTTACTACGTTCAAAGGGATGGATATGTCTCATGTTGGAATAATCTATTGGGAGGGAGAGAAGCTCACCTTTATTCACGCCTCAAGCAGTGAGAAAAAGGTTGTAATAGAAAAGCATACCCTGGAAGAGTATGCTCAAAAATCTAAAACAAATAACGGAATTATGGTTGCCAGGCCTCTGTAGGCTCACTACCCTTTTTTGCTTTTATCATCCTTAACATCTGCATAATCAAGCCCCTCGCGATAGACGCTCATAGCTGCAAGGCTCATACCCATGCTTGAGTATCCGCCATCGTGAAAAAGGTTCTGCATTGTCACCTTTCGAGTCAAATCGGAAAAAAGTGTGATAATATAGTCGGCACACTCCTCTCCTGTTGCATTTCCGAGCGGAGACATCCTTTCGGCAAAATCGTATAGCTTGTCAAATCCCATGATTCCACCACCTGCAGTTGTTAAAGTAGGCGATTGTGAGATTGTATTGATCCTAATATTTTTTTCACGGCCATAGATATAACCAAAGCTTCTGGTAATTGATTCGAGCAGAGCTTTTGCATCAGCCATATCATTATATCCGTAAAGAGTTCTCTGTGCAGCAACATAAGATAGTGCAACTACAGATCCCCAGTCATTTATTGCATCAAGCTTACGACAACTCTGTAAAATCTTATGAAAAGATATTGCAGATATATCAAGTGTCTGATGTAGATAGTGGTAATTAAGATCATCGTATGTTCGCCCCTTACGAACATTGGGAGACATTCCTATAGAGTGAAGCACAAAATCAAATTTCCCTCCAAGATGCTCCATCCCTTTAAGAACAAGATTTTCCAAATCTTCTACATTGGTAGCATCAGCAGGTATTACGATGGTATTGCACTTTTGTGCTAACTTCTCTACAGAGCCCATTTTCATTGAGGCAGGCGTATTGGTAAGAACAAAAGTTCCACCCTCTTCGTACACTCTCTCTGCTGTTTTCCAGGCAATAGAACTCTCGTTTAGAGCTCCAAATATGAGCCCTCTTTTTCCTTTGAGTAAATTATAAGACATAGTTTTCGTTATTAACATATAAAAAACAGTACTTACAACCTTTTGTTCAATAAGCTCCAATC
>CAZCXB010000102.1:0-7246 GCA_964502485.1 uncultured Muribaculaceae bacterium
TTCCTAAACATATCAATAATAGATTTGTACAGCTTCTTTGCCAGATGAAACATAGGCATAATAACAGAGATTTTTGTAATGAGATTTGTTAAAAATCTTGTAATACTCAAGCTCTCTTTTAAATTTGAGTAGTGCAGGTTAAGCATAAGCTCCCTGTTTGATATTTCACTCTTAAGTTTGTACCGCTCCTCCCTCAATTTAGAAAGAGATCTGATTTGGGCATATCTCTCCGATCTATTCATTTCCCGTCCTCCTCTAATGATTTGTTCTCCTGTTCAAAGAACATTTTTGAAAACAGTGTTACCAAAGAGTTTATGAATAGCTTGTCTCTTCTTAGATAGAGGATAAAAGCTGCTAGAACAAATAACCCTCCCGTTATAAGAGTACCTGCTGCCTTGGATTCCAGCAGGTCTCCAAGCCACCAGCTAAAGGCAGATGCCATAAATGCTAATGCAATACCAAGTGAGATTATTAGCAGAGCTGCATATACAACTCTTGAGAAAATAACAGATAGGCTCTCTACCATCTTAAGTTTGATTGCATCAAGGCGCATATCCAGGTACTCCTTTGCTGAATCTGCCAGATTCTCAAACTTTCCAACCGGACCACTCTCCTCATTACTTGTTATCATAGGTGTAATTTTAGATCAAAGATATGCTTTTATGACTAAACCAGTTCCGAGATTATAACTACATAGTTCTTACCGTATTTTTTGGCACACTTGGGGCATGTAGTGTACCACATATACATCTTTTTCATTACCAATCCTTTGGATTTTATAATCTCGGCATAATCTTTACACCATTTACCTGTATTGTTAAAACTTCCCTCATACACTTTACTGTAGAATTTGCCGCTCAAAAGTTGGTTCTCAGCATTGGGAATCTCTTTATCTACTGCAACATAGATATCCATATTCCATTTAGAGGTGTGGTCACTCAGGCATAACCAGTCAACCATTTTAGCTTCCGCCATAGTTACCTTTTTGTCTACCCGTCTGATGGTGGTTCCAAACCCGACGGGCATATAAAAAATTGTAAAGACCTTGTCCTTAACAAAAGGTTTATTTACCCACTCAACTATTTTATCATCCCAGGGTGCGGGATTGAAAGGTGGACAACACTCGATGTTTTTTTCAATTTTTGACATATTATTATAATTAATTTGAATAACTGAGTAAATCTACCTTTTTTTACTCTTTTTTACTACTTTTGGCCATAATTATTACTCAATTTTATAACCAGGCAATGATTAACAGCTTCGCAGCAATTGATTTTGAAACAGCCAATGAGTGCCTAAGCAGTATTTGCAGTGTCGGTGTGGTAGTTGTACGAGATGGTATCGTAGAAGAAAAGTACTATTCACTTATTCAACCGGAGCCAAACTACTACAACTACAGAAACGTAATGGTTCACGGAATCACAGACAGAGAGACACAAAATGAGCGGGTATTCCCTTATGTATGGAGAGAGATTGAGCCTTTAATAGATGGTCTGCCGCTGATTGCCCATAACAAGCACTTTGATGAACGCTGCCTGAAATCTGCCTTTAGAACCTATTGTATGGACTATCCCGATTATGAATTCCTCTGCACACTTGCAGCTTCGAGAAGAGTCTTCGGCAAGTCATTGCCAAACCATAAACTCAATACGGTCTCGCTTCATTGCGGGTACACTCTTGAAAATCACCACAACGCTCTTGCAGATGCCGAAGCGTGTGCTGCTATCGCACTGCGTATCTTTTGAGATATCTTTTTAGTAGTAAGACAAACCAGGCTGCATGTATCAATAGTGCCGCTATTGCGGCATAAGCAGAGTATTGATTTTTAATCAGATGAGTAATCCAAAATGGCGGAAAAGCATAAGATACAATAGTAAGCCACTCAAGATTAAATAGATCACTAAACGCAAACAGGGCAAAAGAGTTAAGACCTTTAGCAAATGTAAGACCTTTTACCTTATTGTCAGCTCCGTTAAAAATCAGTAATCCCAATACAGAAGAGTAGAGTGCAGACATAGCTGAGATGAGCAAAACGGTAATTATGTTGAGTGATTCGGGATAGAGGATTATACAGGCCAAAAGGGTATAGATAGCAGATGGAATCGCTGCAAACGTAAGTCTGTTAAATAGATAACCTAAGTGTCCCAGAGGGGTTACCGAGATAAGTTCCGATATATTGCCATCCCTTTCGTCCATCATAAGAAAGCCGGTTACTATTCCCATCATTCCGGAGGAGATAACAATTACCCCGGAAAGAGCATAAGGATAATAGATCGTCAGCTCCAAAGAGTATTTATTGGAGAGATAGGGTATCGCAAAGAGGAAGAAAAGCTTGAAGATAAGGATCAGCAAAAGAGGCCCAAATAATAAAATCCCCATAATAGGATCCCGGAATATCTGCCTCATATCGTTTCGAAAGTGGGATAGATTGAGCATAAATCTAATTTTTACGGGCAATTTTCATATCAAAAACTTTAATTGCATATCGGAAAAGCAGGTAATTAGCAATACCGAGGTATATTATTAAAGCTACTGCCTCAACCAGGCTTATGGCAGAGTAGGCGCCTAACATAAGTCTTAGGGCTGCAACACTTGGAATAGCAGTGAATATATAGGAGTATTCAAAGCCGATAAGGGAGAAACAGGGAAGTACCAATAATAACATATAGGGAATTGTTTTAATAAGGTACTGATTAACAGTAACACATCCCGCATTAATGATAATTCCGGCAAGTGTAAAAATTCCGGATGTAAGTAGAACCGAGATAAAGAGCAGCGGAAGATTAGCTCCCCGGAAGCTGCTCAAAAGTGTTAATGCAAATGCTGCAATAATCGACACAAAGGTGAGTGAGAAGAGTTTGGATAAGATATATTCGGATGTTCTTAAAGGTGAAACAACCAGTAGATCTATAACTCCCTGTTCTTTCTCAAGCATAATAATTCCCCCGATAAAGAATAGTCCAAGAACTGAGGGGTCGGTAAAAACTACAATCGGGAGTGCAATCCCGAGGGTGCTCTCCGGAAGTAAAGACAACACTATTAGATACATTGCGGTAATAATGATATATACCAGTATAAAACCCTGCTTCAGCTGGAAAAGTGCATCTGACTTTATTGCGTTTATAATTCTCATAGCAGTTTTTTGCCTGTAAGTTTTATAAAAATCTCCTCTAATGTTGCCTCACAACTGTGCATAGTTTTAATGTCGCAGTTGGAGAGAATCTCCAGAAAACGTACATCACTTCCCACTGTTTTTAGATCGAACTCCTCACAAAAAAGGGAGCCCTCTTTTACATATTCCAGCTTAACAACACTCCTTCCATGCTCAAGCATAAGCTCTTTAGGAGATGCAGTTACCACAATGTTTCCATCTGTAATAAATGAGACCCTGTCGCAGAGCTGCTCTGCTACAGTCATATTATGGGTAGTGAGAAAGATGCTTTTTCCGGCAGCTCTCTGTTCAAGAATTATATCCTTAATAATATGAGCATTTACAGGATCTAACCCGGATGTTGGCTCATCAAGAAAGAGAATTTTAGGGTCATGCAACAACGCTCTAATGAAATTCAACCTCATTTTCATCCCCTTTGAGAAATTCTCTGTCATAACATCCCTATCCGGAAGCAGCCCAACCCTGTCGAGAAGCGCAAGAGTATCAACGCACTTTTTTCTGTAATACTCTCCAATCAATCTGAGATTCTCCTCTGCAGTGAGCTTTAGATAGAGGTTCGGGAAGTCGAATGCTACACCAACATGCTCATAAAACTCTTTTCCCCAACTACTTCTCTCCTTGCCAAGGATATTTATACTACCCGAATAGTTGCGGAGTAATCCAATTATTAGGCGCTGAGTTGTTGTCTTTCCTGCTCCGCTTGGACCAAGAAATCCATAAATCTCACCCTCTTTAAGAGAGAAGTCAATACCGGTTACTGCTCTCTTATTGCTATTTGAATACGTAAATTCCAGGTTATCTACCTTAATCATATTGTGAATTTTTGTGCTTGCGAATATAGGGCAAATGATTATAAAACGAGAAAATATTTGATATCAATCTTATTTGTATATTTGAGACACCTAAATTGACCACTTTATACTATGAAAACCGCGCAAATAACCAATAGTTATGAGCATCTTACAAGAAAGATAATCATAACTCTTCTCCTCAGTGCAACTCTTTTTGCCTGCTCAAAAGATAATCTTACTCCCGACAACCCTCCTGGGACAACACCACCTGTAACGGAAAAACCCAAAGAGTACAACTCATCCACAGATAACCTTATTATAAATCACGAACTAAGAGCAGCCTGGTTAACAACCGCATGGAAGCTTGACTGGCCGGGAACCGCAACAGGTGCCGATAATCAAAGAAATCTCTTAATATCGTTGATTGATAAGCTTAAAAACCTAAATATTAATGTGATATATTTTCAGGTTATGACATCGTGCGAGGCCTTCTATCCCTCAACGATATTCCCATGGTCTGCCTATATGACCGGTGTTCAGGGGCAGAATCCCGGATTTGACCCTCTTGCTGTAGCAATTGAGGCAGCTCACTCAAGAGGGATGGAGCTGCACGCATGGATGAATCCTCTCCGGGTTGGAGCTGTATCTACTGCTAATGTTCCATCTCACCCGGCAGTTAAGTACCCCGAGAGATATAGTGTCTATAAAAATGTGAGATATTGGAATGCAGGACTTCCTGAGGTAAGGATCTTTCTTCAGGATGCAGTCAGGGAGATTATACAAAACTATGATATTGACGGGATTCATTTTGACGATTACTTCTATCCCGACGGGCTTAAGAGTGCTGCAGATACCTGGAATGATTCTGCTGCTTATGCGCAGTATGGTGCAGGTAAAACATTGAATGAGTGGCGTGAACACAATATAGACATGATGGTAAAGGCTGTAAATGATGCAATCAAAGGGGCCGATCAAAAGGTGCTTTTTGGAATATCTCCCTCCGGACAGTACGCCAATACAATGGCCTTATATGCAAATCCTTTAACTTGGATGTCCAACAAGTGGGTTGACTATTTAGCCCCTCAGATTTATTGGCAGATAGGCCACTCAACGGCAGATTTTGATAAACTTGCAAAATTTTGGAATTCTAATTCATATGGAATACCGATATTCCCGGGACTTGCAGCGTATCGCCTGGGAGAGTCGGGCTTCCCAACCACGACCGAATTCCTTAATCAGGTAAAACTCTGCCGTTCACTCTCCGGTATCCAGGGAAATGTATGGTTTAGAACGGAGCATATTCTAAAAGATCCGCTTCTAAGTTATATTAAACAGAATATCTATACAGCACCGAGTCTTGTTCCAAAAATTGGAAATTACGCTCAAACCGTGCCTCAGGCTCCACAGGTTACTCTCAGTCAAAAATTGATCTCGTGGCAATATGTAAATGATGCTTCCGAATATGTAGTCTATGAGCTTAAAAGGGAGGGAACATCTAATAGCTGGAGTACACATATCAGTTACAAAGGGAAAAACACAAACTTTGGAGCCGAGTCAGGCAAGAACTATGTTGTAATTGCTATCAACGGAAGAGAAAAATCGGGATATCAAAAAGTTATCTTTGTGCCATAAACAGCTATCAAACACCGAATTCCATATTGTTTATACTTTAATCTTGAGGATATTTCAAGATAGACTCTTTACAAAATCGGCAATCTCATCATAACTCTCCTCCATACATTGGAGGAGTTTTATCTGTGCACGTGTCCTTGCAAGATTGTGTTGAGGATAGCTGGTTTTGTACTTAAAGTACTTATCTCCGTCAAGGTAGTCATCCAGGAATCTGACAGCATGTTCGTATGTTATAAGTGCAGGACCAAAAGCGAGTGTCTCTAGCTCGGCAGGTGTGAGAAATGCTTTTGCTTCAGAGATATAGCCTTTAATAATTCCTTTGCAAATATCCATATCTAACCTTACATTGTCAGGGTTTCTGTCATCCTCATCTCCTGTATTTGCTCCTGTTCTGACCGAGTCTCCAAGGTCATAGCAAACATATCCCGGCATCACCGTATCAAGGTCTATAACACAAAGCAGCTCTCCGTTTTTATCAAAGAGTACATTGTTAAATTTAGGGTCCTGATGGATTATCCTCTTTGGTAGAAGTCCCTTGTCGCCCATCTCAACAATTCGTGAGTACTTCTCACTACGGCTAAGAAGAAAGTCAACCTCACTGCCTACTATATCGAGTCGGCCTTCCGGATTGATCTCTATAGTTTTTCTAAGACTCTCCAACCTCAAAGGTGTGTTGTGGAAGTTAGGAAGCAGCTCATTAAAGTCAGAAGTGTCAAAATCGGAGAGATGTCTGTGGAACTTACCAAACGCCTTGCCGGCAAGCTCTGCCATTGCAGGATTGGCAATCTTCTCAAACGTTTTTGCATCCTCAATAAAGACATAAAGTCTCCAGTAATCTCCATTATGATCCCAGTAGTAGGCTGTGCATGATCCGTTACACTGTATGCACTCAGGTGTGAGTACATGGCGGTCGATATCTTTGCACCCCTCATCTTCGAGCTTCTTGCGAATATGATCTGTAACAAGACGAATATTGTGCTGAAGCCCGTCAACATTTCTGAAGAATCTGCTGTTGATCTTTTGAAGCAGGAAGTTTGGATGGTCGGGACTCTTTGTATTAATCTTATAGGTAAAATTAATAAGTCCGCCGCCGTGCTCTTCTATTGATTTTACAGGATAAGGGAGAAGACCTACTGCGATTATTTCTGCTACAGATTGAGGAATCATATTTTTTGATTATTGATTATAAAATCTATTCATTCTATATTTACCGGGCAAAAATTATGCACTCAGTAATATCATTCAAGATATAAAATTAAGGATTAATAGTATAAAACCAAAATTAGATTAAGATTTATCCTTTTTAACTACTCAGAACTTTATCCCGAAAGATATCCCGGCTCTCACTCCTCCCCAGAAACCATCCAGGTCTACAATCGCGCCGTTTGCATTGACAGAGACGGTTTTATTGACCATTGGAATCTCAAAATCCTCCAGATTTTCCCTTAACTGATTCTGTTCATCCACCGAAAGAGTTCTGGATGAAACACCTGTTAGGTTCCCTTTTCCGAAACCTGCGTGCGGGCCCAATATCCACCAGTCGAGTGTCAGATGTCTCCCAAGCGACCACTGGGCACCAAACATAATACCTGCAGTACTTGACTTAATGTCACCTTTAAGAGAGACGCTTTGTTCAACATTGTTGTCGTCA
>CAZCXB010000103.1:0-7096 GCA_964502485.1 uncultured Muribaculaceae bacterium
GATTAAATTAATTGTATCCAAGGTTCTGATCCAGGTTTGGATTAGCCATCATATCTGCCTCAGGAATTGGAAAGAGGTTGTATCGTTCGTGAATACTTACACCTGCAGCCTGTCCGCCTTTAAATGGCCAAAGGTAAGTTGCTCCTGTGTATAGGCCGAATCTTATCAAATCGCTTCTTCTCGTTCCCTCCCAGTAGAGCTCTCTTGACCTTTCGTCAATTATAAAATTAAGGTCAATTGTGGAGACATTGCCGCTTGAGTTGCCGTAAGCACGTGCTCTAAGTAGATTTATATAGGTTACTGCCTCGGCTAAAGTTGCTCCGTTGCCACCTCTGAGTACCGCTTCTGCAATCATCAGGTATACATCTGCAAGACGGAAATATGGGAAGTCTGTGTCAGGAAAATCTCCGTGACTTCCACTTCCTCCTGTAGATTTGACGTTTGTAAATTTAAATACAGACCACCCTTGTGTTGCAAAGGTATTCAATGGGTTTGTAATCTCCTTGGAGCGACCTTTTTTGAAGAAAATTGCTCTCTTATCGGGGCTTACAGGGTAATCTCCGCTTAGATCGGTAAATGAAAATTTATCGACAAGTCTAGCAGTGGCACGATTTCCATCCCACGCCTGCTGAGTCCCGTTATTAACGATATCTTTTTCACTACCCGATCTTGAGGAGGCAACAAGGTATGTCATACCTCCCCATGTCTGTATCTTATTTCCATCAAATACGATAGGGAATATAATCTCGTTTTTTGCTGCAGAAGCGTTATTGTCAGCCATAAAGAGATGAGTGTAGTTTGGCGCAAGTGAGTAACCGGCTGTAAGAACCTTTTTTGCCCAGGTTATTGTCTCGGTGTACTTTTTCTGCCCTGTATAAACCTCTGCATTAAGGTAATTACGAGCAAGAAGTGTCCAAACTGCAGCTTTATCTGCTCTTCCATACTCGTTTGTACGTGGATCTTTTAGCCCAGGCTCAATCTCAAGAAGCTCTTTCTCTATATATTCAAATAACCCCTTCCTTCCAATCTGAGATGGCATATATCCACCTATTGGATTCTCCTCGGTAATGAACGGAGGATTTCCGTATGTATCCATCAAAATTGAGTATGCAAGAGCTCTCATAAACCTCGCCTCAAGTCTGAATAGCTCTACATCACTCTTCATAGAGTTGTGCCCTCTTGAAGAGAGTTTATCATCAGATGTCTGTTTAAGATACTCATTAGTTAATGCAACAATAAACATTGAGCGGTAATAGACTCCGTCAATAGACTCATTTTTAATATTGCTCCATGTGTTATTGTTAAGTTCAGGAACCCAGGAGTCGTTTCCCCAGCCATTTTTACACTCGTCGGTTGTTACAACCTGAAGATTCCAGATACTCCTTAAAAACTGAGAGTTACCAGGGTCAAGACCTTGAATATCTGTACTTACGGCACCATCCTGTCCAGAAACAGCCATTACAGAGTAGATCTTAGCAACTCCTTGCTTATAACTCTCCTGCGTAGCATATGCCTTATCGGCTGTAAATGTATTCTCGTCAAGCGGCTTTGTATCCAGGTCTTTGAGGCAGGATGTGGCTACAAAGGAGAGAATCACTATTATTGATAATATTTTAATTTTATTCATGACTTATCTGCATTAGAAAGTTAAATTCAAACCAAGGGTGAAAATTCTTGGCCTTGGCCAAATATTTTTATCGATACCCCAACCTTCGGGGTCTAAACCGGTATAGTTAGTGATAGTGAAAACATTTTGAACAGAGAATGCTACTCTTCCCTTTATCTTTTCGGTAAAGAGACGCTCAAAATTGTATCCCATAGTAAGATTATCCATTTTAATAAAAGAGGCATCTTCAATAAAGTAATCAGAGAGAATCTGTTGCGGCATATTGGTTCTTGTAAAACCGGTTCTATCTACAACATCAACCATATTTGTAAGGAATCCCTGATTTGTGAAATTTGATATTGTTGAGTTACCTGCAGCAAACTCATTAAACATATAGTTTCCGATATTTGCCCTCATATTAAAGCCTAAGTCAAATTTCTTGTATGTAAACATATTGCTAAAGCCGAAATACCATTTTGGAGCCGGACTCAGATCGGTAAGATATCTGTCGGCCTCTGTAATGCTTCCATCCTTATTTCTGTCTACTACAAGGTTCTGAATAGGATTTCCGTCTAAATCATAAACTTGCTGATATGTATAGAAGGTGTGAGGAGCATGTCCAACACTATGCATCTGAATATTACCTCCGGTACCTATGTCAATTCCTCCAACTGCGATCCCTACGTAATCCGGATTATTATTTGCGGTTAATTTAGTAATTTTAGTATCGCTCCATGTTCCGTTAAAACCTACCTGCCAAACAAAATCGCTGTTATCTACAGCAATAGCATTAATATTGAACTCTACCCCTCTGTTTTCAAGATTTCCAATATTCGTTATAATCCTGTTGGCAAAATTGGTACCGGCAGCCACATCAATCTCGTTCAAAAGATCTTTTGTCTCTTTGTAGTATAAGTCGAGAGATGCTGTGATACGGTTCTTAAGGAAACCGAAATCTAATCCTAGGTTAGTAGTTGATGTCTTCTCCCATTTAATTGCCTCATCATAACCAGTAGGCTTTAGTAGCGGATAAAATACATTTCCGAACATATAGTTAGAGTATACTGTAGATTTATTATAGAGAGCAATATAAGGATAGTCATTCATCTGAAGATCCTGTTGGCCTGTAACACCATAGCTCACTCTAAGTTTAAGGTCGGATACTCCCTTTAGATTCTCCATAAAAGACTCCTTATTAATATGCCAAGCAAGAGCTACCGAAGGGAATAACCCCCAGCGGGTATCAGGAGAGAATCTTGATGATGCATCATTTCTGAGAGTGACTGTTAGCAGATACTTATCTAACAAGGAGTAGTTAACACGGCCGTAAAAAGATAGAAGATAGTTCTCGGTTGCAAAAGTCTTCTCATCTTTGATTACAGGATTTGCTACATGGTTTGATAAGCTCTTGTTGTAGTCCTCAGAATAGAAGTGTTGCCAAGAGTAACCTCCCATAACATCAACTCTTGAACTGATTGACTCAAGCTCCTTTGAGTAGTTTAGATAGAAGTCGAGCACACTGTTTCTTCTCTGGTTTTTCCACTCCTCCATTCTTCCGATACCTTTGAATTCGGTATCTTTCCATGCCTGAAACGAATTTTGCTTAACACCTTTATCCCCACTTCCTTCAGCAATATCAAAACCCATATTCAGATGAGCTCTCAGCTCAGGAAGAAAATGCATCTTGTAGTCTATCTCTATATTACCAACCCCTCTTTTAGTCGATGCGTTATCAAATTTATCATAAATAAGAGATAGCGGATTTGTTCCACTTAGTGTATTTGGAAGCTGAGGTGTACCCCAGTTGAAATAACCATTAAAAAGATCTCTGTTGACAACCCCGTTTGAGAAGTTGTAAACAGGTTTTGTCGGGTCAAAAAATGCTGCAGCACCAACTGCACCGCCATCTACAAAATCGTTGTTATTCAACACTCCCTTGATATTTGCAACAACTTTCAGATGGTCGTCAAGAAAACTTGGCGAAAGGTTAATACCGGCTGTAACTCTTTCAAATCCGGATGTTTTAAGAGTACCTTTCTGGTTATTGTAACCAACAGAAACACGATAAGGCAAAGATCTGTAAGTACCGGAAACAGCAAGGTTTTGATCTGTTGTCATTCCAAGCTGATATATCTCCTTTTGCCAGTCAGTATCATAAGTTCCAAAAAGAGCTGCTGCCGCTGCACCTACAGAGGTAGAAGCTGGATAAGCCAACCCAATTTTTGCCTTAAACTCATCTGCCGTAAGAGAGCTAATGGTCTTAGTATTCTGATTTGCAGAGTATGATGAATTATACTCCACTTTTAATCTTCCTGAGCCCTTCTTTGTAGTAATAATAATAACTCCATTAGAGGCACGTGCACCGTAAATAGCTGTTGCTGATGCATCTTTCAAGATTGTAAATGTTTCGATATCTGAAGGATTAATTGAAGCTAATCCATTTCTCATTCCGGGTGCAGCGTCATTTGAGACAGGTACACCATCAATTACAATAAGCGGATCGTTGCTGGCTCTTAATGATGCGCCTCCCCTTATTCTGATTGTTGCTCCTGAGCCCGGTGCACCGTCACCCGGAGTGATCTGAACACCTGCGACTTTTCCTATAAGCAGCTCTTGAGGAGATGTAATTGCTCCCCTGTTTAGCAGTTCCGGTTTTATAGCTACAACAGAACCTGTAACATCCTCTTTTCTAACTTGTCCGTAACCTATTACAACTATCTCACTCAGGAACTGTGAATCCTCTTGTAAAATAATCATACCGGACTGAGATGCGGGTATCTCTCTGTTGATATAGCCCATATAGGCGACTACCAGTATTGAAGATGGAGAGGCAACGGTAATTGTGAACTTTCCGTCCAAATTAGTCTCCACACCATTCATGGTACCCTTCTCTATTATGGCAACCCCTGTTAGGGGTATACTTTTAGCATCAACAACTGTACCTGTATAGGTCACTCTTTGCTGAGCATTAATATCTGCACCCAATGTTATCAGGAGTACAGATATCAATAAAATAATTCGCTTCATAAAAATGAGTTTAAGTAATTTTAATTATTTTTTTTCGAAATATATTTATATTGAATCTATCGTCTTTATCTTCCACAAAAACAACAGATAACGAAGCAATAAGTAGGCAGATTCCAGCAAAAACAATTGCATAAATAGCCTGGGAATCATAAAGCCTCTTAACAATCGGGCCTCCGATTATTCCGTTAATAATCTGAGGTATTGTTATAAAGAAATTGAATATTCCCATATAGATGCCCATTTTATGCGCAGGAATCGATCCGGCAAGGATTGCATAAGGCATTGCAAGAATACTCCCCCACGCCATTCCGATACCTATCATTGGAATTATTAGCATAATTGGATCTTTGATAAAATAGAATGAGACAAGACTTAATCCTCCCATAAGCAATGATAGGGAGTGAGTTAGTTTCCTACCAATCTGTTTTGCTATTGCAGGTAGAAGAAGGGCATATAGTGCTGCAACTCCGTTGTAAATTCCAAATATCACACCGACCCAGTTACCGGCATCCTGAAAAAGAGGAGAGGATGTGTCATCTATTCCCGCTCCATAAATGTGTACAGCAACAGCAGGTGTGGTAAATACCCACATTGAGAAGAGTGCAAACCATGAGAAGAACTGAACAACACCGAGCTGTTTCATTGTCTTTGGCATCCTTGCAAAGTCTCTGAAGATCTCTGAGAATCCGGACCTCTTCTCTGCAGGCTTACCATCTGCGTTCATCTCCGGCGGATACTCCTTTGTCCTCATTACAGTCCAGATAATTGACAACATCAAAACTGCTGCACCAAAATAGAATGATACGGTTACATTGTCCGGTACCTGTCCCGGATCTGCATTTTTATCTACTCCTAACCACTCTGCCAAAACAAATGGTAACCATGAACCAATTACAGCCCCTATTCCTATCAGAAAAGTCTGAATTGAGAATCCAAGTGTTCTCTGATCTGAGGGAAGAAGATCTGCAACAAGTGCACGGAAAGGCTCCATTGCCACGTTGATTGAAGCGTCCATAATCATCAACATACCTGCACCTACAAGCATTGGAGGTATCAGGTGAGCAAGCAACGAAGAGTTTGGCATAAATATCAGGGCCAAAGAGGTAAAGATTGCTCCAAACAGAAAATATGGTTTCCTTCTTCCTAGTCTGGTCCAGGTATTATCGCTGTAGTGGCCAATTATTGGCTGGACAATCATACCGGTGAGTGGAGCAGCGATCCAGAACCAGGAAAGGTGTTCAACATCAGCACCAAATGTTTGAAGAATCCTACTCGCATTTGCATTTTGTAATGCAAACCCAAATTGAATACCCAGAAAGCCGAAGCTCATATTCCAGATATCCCAGAAAGACATCCTTTTTTGTTTCATTTTTAAATACTTTATCATAAAAGTAAATTAAAATGTTACAAAAAAAATAACAAAACCGACGAACTCTCTTTTTTGTGTGATGAAGTTAAGAAAACTGTTTCCGAAGTTATATTTGTCAATTATTTTTTATTTGATATTAACTCCCTCTAACCAGTCAAGAAACTGAGGCACTCTTATTCTGCTCACTAATATCTCCTCTTTATATAAGGGCTTAAGCTTAACCTTCAATCTAGAGTTAAAGTGTCTTGATATTGAATCAATAGAGGAGACACTCGCAATACAGGATCTGGAGAGTTTAAAAAAAAGTGATGGATTTACTTGTTCTTCAATTGAATCCAAACTTAAATCGGATAGAAACTCTCTTTTATCGAAGGTTACAATATAGGTCGCTTTATTCTCGGAATAGAAGTATGCAATATCGGTAATGTTGACAATTATGATTCGGGGACCGAGCTTTACGGCAAATCTCTGTTTATAGATTTTAGATGAGTTCATAAGCTTGTTTAGAACATCCTTATCTAAAGGACTCTTATCGCTCTTCGAAATACATTTTTCAACTGCTTTAACAAATGCTTCACTCTCTACAGGTTTGAGTAGATAGTCAATACTGTTGATTCTGAATGCTTTTAAAGCATAACTCTCATAGGCAGTTGTTATTATTACATTCGCATCAACTTTTATCATATTGAAGAGTTCAAAACAGATACCATCTGAGAGTTCAACATCCATAAAAATTATATCAACACTATTCTCCTGAAGCCAATTGGCTGCAGAGACCACGGAACCAAGAACCCCCTTAATAATAAAGTCGGGATAGTGCTTCTCTATCAATCTTTTTATTTGTAACTGAGCCGGAATCTCATCTTCAAGAATAAGTACTTTCATAACATTTCAATTAGAGGAATCTTTACACAAAAGCAGCTCTCTTCTGCAGTAATATTGATATCTTTTTTAAATAGTAGCTTGTATTGGCCTTTTATGTTCTTTAACCCAATACCTCCTGAGTCTATTGTATTGATTTTAAGATTTATATTGTTTTTTACTACTATATAGTTTTGCACTGTAAATACCTCAATAATAAGAGGTTTCTCCTT